>DASRAT010000920.1:0-3340 GCA_035638015.1 Gemmataceae bacterium
ACTTGCACCGCCCGCTTGACTTCGACCAGTGTCCCCAGCGACGGCGTTAGCCCGCCCAGGGCCAGCGCGGCGTTGATTTCCAGCCTGCCCGCCCCACCGCTCTGGGCAGCAATGGCGTCATCAACCGACGCAACGCAGACTTCCAACAATATGGGGCGAATGAGCTTTGACATGGTTCTTTGCAGCAATGGCTCCATTTCTCACTTTTAATCAAAAACCACCGTTTTCCTCTCGTAAACCAGCACCCGATGGGCAATATGCCACCGCACCGCCCGCGACAGCACCATCTTTTCCAAATCGCGGCCCTTTTGAATCACGTCCTCCAGCCCGTCACGATGCGAGACGCGAACCACGTCTTGCTCAATAATTGGGCCTTCGTCCAGATCCTGCGTAGCGTAGTGGCTGGTGGCGCCGATAAGCTTCACACCGCGTTCAAAAGCTCGATGGTAAGGTCTGGCTCCGCTGAAGGCCGGCAGGAACGAGTGGTGCACATTGATGATCCGCCGGGGGTAACGGGTCACGAAGTCTTGCGAAAGCACCTGCATGTAGCGAGCCAGCACAATCAAGTTAATCGCGTGCTGTTCCAACAAGGCCACCTGCCTTGATTCGGCCTGGGCTTTGTTGGCGGCATCGACCGGTACGTGGAAGTACGGCACACCGTAAAAGTCGGCCCAGCGCTGGGCGTCCGGATGGTTGCTGATGATGAGCGGGATGTCACAGGCAATTTCGCCGCTCTGACGGCGATAGAGCAGATCGACCAGGCAATGGTCATATTTCGACACAAACAGAGCGACGCGCGGTGGCATGTCCGACCGCTCCACGCGCCAGCGCATCTGAAAGCGCTCGGCGATGGGGGTGAACTGACGCACACATTCTTCAAGACCGAGATCGAAACCGGCGAGGTCCCACTCGACGCGCATCAGGAACAGACCGCTCTCCGCGTCCTGGTGCTGATCAGCGTGCAAGATGTTGGCATGGTGCCGATAGAGAAAATCGGCGACGGCCGCAACGATACCCTGACGGTCGGGGCAATCGATAAGGAGGATGCCGGTGTTTGCCATGATTGTAACCCCTCACCCCAACCCTCTCCCCGCGGCGGGGAGAGGGAGTCGCTAATTGCTGATTGTCCGTCCCCCATCCACCGGCAAACAGACGCCGGTCACAAAATCGTTTTCAACGAGAAACAGCACGGCGTTGGCAATGTGCTGCGGCGTGCCCTCGCGTTTGACGAGTGTGCCGGCTATCGCTTGACGCCGTTCCGCCTCCGGCAAATCGGGCGGCAGCATCACCGGCCCCGGCAAAATGCAATTGACACGCACCCGTGGATTACGCGATGCCAACTCGACCGCGAAGGTTCGCGTCAGTGTCGGGATAGCGCCCTTGGACGGGAAATAAGCCGCATAATGGAGATAGGGACGCTCGATGGCCCAATCGGCGAAGTTGACGATGCAGCCGCCGTCCGTTTGCTTCACCATTGCCAAGCCGGCGTGTTGGCAACACAAGAAGGTTCCAAGTGTGTTGGTCTCAAAAAAGCGTCGCACATCCGCCGCCGTGACATTTTCCAGCTGCTGAGGTTTCCAAACAGCTGCCGTGTTGACCAGCACGTCAACCCGGCCGAAATGAGACATGGTTTGGGCAATCATTGCCTTGACGGCATTTTCATCGCCAAGGTCGGCCTGAATCGCAAGGGCTGGGGTGCCCTGGCGCTGGTAATTGGCGACGCTTTCGGCCGCGTCCGCCGCGGAGCCGCGAAAATGGATGACTAATGCATAGCCCTTTTGCGCCAGAGCCTCGGCAACATGAGCTCCGACGCGGCGTTTGCCGCTGCCTGTAACGAGGGCGACTTTGGATGGCGTGTTCATGCGTGGTGTCCCTGCGTTTAGCGTTCCATAAATTAGTGTAGCCGCTCGGGCGGAATGAGGGATTTATGCGTGCCGTATTGCAAAGAGTTTCCGAGGCCCGCGTCAAGATCGACGGTGAAACTGTCGGCGAGATCGGCGTTGGTTTACTGGTTTTGCTCGGCGTAACCCACGCCGACACGCCGGAGAACGCACAATGGCTCGCCGACAAAGTGGTGGGCCTGCGCATCTTCGAGGACGACGAAGGCAAGATGAACCGCGATGTGATCGAAGTCGGCGGCGGTATCTTGGTCGTCAGCCAGTTCACGCTCTACGGCGATTGCCGCAAGGGGCGCAGGCCGAGTTTCATCGAAGCGGCCCCGCCGGCATTGGCGATCCCGTTATATGAAGCCTTTGTCAATGCCGTGAAAGCTCGCGGCGTACCGACGGCGACCGGCCGTTTTCAAACGATGATGCGTGTGGAGTTGGTCAATGAGGGGCCGGTGACGGTAATTGTAGACAGCAAGTGACTTGGCAAATCCTGACAAACTATTCCAGCAAACTCTTGCACAATGCGCGCTCACCCCTGATAATCTCCCCAACCTCTCACAAAGCCAGTGCCACAGTGATTGGGGCGGCGTGACGATCATACTGCGCGAAAGGGTACGCATGTTTTTTCAACAGTTATTTGCCAAGAAATCGTTGGAAGTCCTCGCGGCCGAGGCGTCGGGCGAAAACCGCTTGCGGCGGATCTTGGGGCCGATTGGATTGACATCGCTGGGGGTTGGCGCCATCATCGGGGCCGGTATTTTCGTCATGACGGGCCGGGCCGCAGCTCAGGATGCCGGGCCGGCGATCATGCTTTCCTATGTCGTTGCTGGTTTGGGTTGCCTTTTCGCAGCTCTTTGTTATGCCGAATTCGCCTCCACGACTCCCGTGGCCGGCAGCGCCTACACCTATGCATATGCCACGCTGGGCGAAGTGTTCGCGTGGTTTATCGGCTGGGATTTGGTGCTGGAATATGCCATGGCCTGTGCTGTGGTGGCTGCGGGGTGGGCCGGTTATTTCAATTCGTTTTTGGGAATATTCAATTTAGAGATACCAGCCTTTCTCTGCTCGGACCCATTTACCACGCATGGCGATTCCATCATGAATTTGCCGGCGGTATTGATTATCGTGGCTTGCACGGTCATTTTGGTGATCGGCATTCGCGAAAGCGCGGGCATGAACGCCATCTTGGTCGGCATCAAAATCGGCGTCGTCATTTTCGTGATTGTGGTGGGATGGTCCTATGTCAATCCGGATAACTGGACCAAGATTCCAACCGAAAAACGCATTACCGCGGAAGGCCGGTTTGCCCCAGACCTTGCCAGGGATTACCTCGAAGAACAAAAAGTGCCCAAAGCGGAGCTTAAGGAAGCGTCGAAAAAACCGGGTGGTCAAGCCCTTGCAGTTTACCTCGTCCAGCGTGAAGAGGAAACGACCAAGAAGAAGCTCACCGA
>DASRAT010000921.1:0-10908 GCA_035638015.1 Gemmataceae bacterium
CCCGTATTGCTCAGAGAGCTTTCACCCTTTCCCCCTCGACGGGATTTGCACCCGCTTTGTGCCATTACGGCCTTCGCCCGCCAATGCAGGCAGAAGGTCTTTCCCTGTCGCCCGCCATCGGGCAAAGGAGTATTGGATAGAATTGCCGGATTACTCGCCCTTGGGAAACGTCTGACCTACAACGTCAGCCGCCCTTGGTCGGATTACTCGGCAAAGCCTCCATCGAGCACGGACAAGCGACTCTCATCGCATCCGGCTCTACGAGTCAGCATCTTGGCGGATGGTTAATCCCGCCGCCTTTCGCCTGGTTGGTAGCCAGGTTACTCCGGTTGATGCTGTCCATCCGAAAAACGTCAGTTGAACGGTTTTACGTCACTGACAACCGCGGTCGACGAATCGACCGTGGCGAATAAATAACACCAGTGAATAGAATAAATCAACGTTTGAGAAACGTGGTTTCAGAAGACGAGGCGTTGATGTCCGGTGCCACTTCACCCTCAGTGCAAGAGCAACAGGCCGTCGCCGAGCTTGCAGCGCGGGGGTTCGAATGGGAATGTGATGTCTGGGGGTGGGGCTACCACCATCTTGACGATGCCGCGCTAGTGCTAGTCAAGAGGCTCGGGACCATTGCATTTCTGGACCTATTCGAAGTCTGTGACGAGGGCGGCGTTTCGGACGACGGACTAGCTAGTCTGGTCGGCACCAAGAGTTTGATTTGTCTGCGACTCGGCCCAGGTATTACAGATGCGGGCCTGGCACACCTGGTAACGCTTACGCAGCTAATTGAATTGCGCCTCGACAGTGCGGAAGACATAACCGATGCTGGTATGAAGTACGTCAGCATGTTGGCGAATCTCGAAACGCTATCTGTACAGTTCACGCAGGTCGGAGACAGCGGCCTGGCAGAGCTGTCGCGCCTGTCACGGTTGAAGCATCTGGAAATAAACAACACCCAAATCACCGAGAATGGCCTAGGCCACGTGGCTCGGATGACGGCGCTAACAAGCCTTACGCTGTCAACATTTTCAGTGGGAAGGAATGCAGCGGCTGCCCTCAAGGCAGTGTTGCCAAATTGTCAGGTCCATGAATACTAACGAGGCGTTGTTCACAGGCAAAGGCGGCGATAGTCGATCCAATCCTTGCCACTTGTGCCCAAATCTCGTTTGGGCTTCAACCTCAGGGCCGCCTTTCATCGCGGTCCGGGTAAATCGTGACCCGCAGCGACAGCCCTGCCGCCGACATCCGCCCGAGCAGCTGAGCGGACAATCCTTGATTAAACGCCCACGGCTCCGTCCCGCAGTCGTAACCGATATTGACCTCGCGCAACATGCACCCATCCCACATTGCGCGAAGCGTTTCCGAAAGTGACTCCACAACAGCGAGCATGCGGTCAATGGCCTCTTCAGGCTCTGGGTAGTGCTCATTCGTTTCGAACGTGGCCCACCAAAACCCATCGTCGGCCTGTCTCAGGCTAAGCGCGGAGACACCTTTGGCGGTGAAGGCCTCGGATAAGACCGTCAGTTCATCGGCTGAGATCAGGTCGAGGTCGGCATTCAAGTAGCAGATCTTATTGTCCACGGCTGCGTTCTCTCCAAGCCGGCTGTATTCACCTCGACGGCGGGCGGCACAGCTGGCGGCAGGCGTGCGACATACGTTGGCGCCGTCGACCGATCACATAACATAACCCCTCACCGCCGCCAAAGCATGCGCATTCTTCACGTAGAACTCAGCCCCACGGCAACAAGGTATTCCGCAACATGACTGAACTAGAGTGGAATGAGGGTAACGAACCGGTGTGGATGCTCGACCACTTGCGCCAACAAAACGCAAGCCAGCGCAAGATCCGGCTGTTCACTTGTGCTCGTGCTCGCCATTTTTGGCACCTGTTGACCGACGTGCGCAGCCGCAACGCCATTGAGGTCGGCGAGCGCTTCGCTGATGGGCGCGCGTTGGAAGCGGAACTCAACGCCGCTGGAGAGGCCGCTTTTGAAGCCGCCGAGGTTGGTCAAAATGCACACACACCAAGTGCTTGGGTTGCAGTCTGTGCTGCGGCCCCGACGGACCGGACGGACGGGGAAGGCTTCTGGGCAGTCGCATGGGATTTCCTCGCCGGTTCAAGCCCTGCTGAACAGGATGCAATGGAAGCGGCCAGTTCAAACGAGGAGAACCTGATTCGGGACATCTTCGGCAATCCGTTCCGCCCGCGGCTGTATAACCAGCTCTGGAGCACTCCCACAGTTGTTGCGCTGGCAAGAGAGATTTACGAAGAAAGGGCCTTCGACCAGCTGCCGATCCTTGCGGTCGCCCTCCAAGATGCCGGGTGCAAGACCGCTGAGATGCTGGACCATTGTCGCAGCGCAGGCCCGCACGTACGGGGCTGCTGGGTGGTCGATCTCGTCCTCGGCTTGGCGTAGCGTCGAACGCTGAGCTTAACCTAAATCGCCGCGTGCCCTGTCCCCACCAAAGAAAGCGTTAACAACATGAACACGCAGCAACAAGCCGCACTAACCGCTTTGGCCAACTTGACGGAATTGGGTAAGGGATGCGCTTACGGCGGCGACGAATCCGGCATCCAGCTTTTTCAATGCGGCATCACCGACGCCGACATGCGCCATTTCGCGATTCTGCCCGAGTTCGAGTCCATTAACCTTGGGGACAACGCCATCACCGACGCTGGTCTGGAGTTTCTCCGCGGTCAGACAAAGCTTCGGTTTTTAGATATCAGCAATTCGGGAATCACTCGACTCGATGCTCTCCGGTGGCTCACGGCGCTGCACACATTATGTTGTGACCGAATCGACAGCTTGGATGACGACGGTGCAGCTGCCCTCGAATTCCTGACAAATCTGCAATTCCTGCGAATCTTCGGCACCGAGATTGGGGATGCCACATTGAGCCGGTTGGCAAACCACCGGCATCTAAAAGCGTTGGATCTAACGTGGACGAAGGTAACCGACGATGGGCTTCGCCACTTGGCGAGCATTCGTGACCTTGAAAAGCTTGGACTTTACGGCACAGCGATCTCGGACAAAGGACTGATGCATCTGCACGGCCTGGTGAAACTGCGGCAGCTTATGGTCGGGGAGACGCAAATAACGAAACGAGGTGAAGAACAAATCAAGCAGGCTATCCCGGGAGTGGTGGTAGGTGACAATTGGGACATCCCTGGGCTAATGCAATAGTGGATTTCGGTGCCTGATTGGCAACCCAAAAAAGCCGCGAAAACCAAACCGCCGGAAGCCCCGGCGACTTGCCGCCAGAGACCTGGATAAGGGGTTTCCCTCATGTTGGACAAAGAGGCAATAAAGGCCCAGATTCGTGAGGCATTCGCAGACGTCGAGTATCCTGGTGATTGGTGCCTTAGTGACAGCAACGAAGGTGATGAGCCAATTCGAGTTAAAGAGTCGTTTCGAGGGAAAACCGACTGGCGGCTTCTCGATGCCGACTTCATCGACCGTGCACCAGGAGGCCTAAGTTCGGCGCTGAGCTTTTTCTCGGACGAAGCGTTTCGGTTCTACCTGCCAGCGTACCTTATGGCTGATTTGGATGGAAACTTGGTATTTGCCGATCCAGTCTTCCATTTGTGTCAGGGCCTGGATAGCTTGTCCCGAAACAATCGTATCGGTCAACGGCGGTACGGGGAGCGGACGTGGTTCGACTATGCCCGCTATAGGTTTTCAACGTTTACCAACCAAGAAGCGTCGGCCATTGTTGCTTATCTCCAATGGATGTCCCATTTAGAGAGGTACCCGGATGAGCCTGGGCGTATCGAACAGGCTTTGCAGAACTATTGGTTAGCGCGGACGAAAGAACGCACAACCTAAAAAATGGGTTGGAAGGTTGGGAGCGTATTCGGCCAACCGACATCGCGCGGAGTTTTACGGGCGGCTTGCCGCCTGTGACGCGGTAGGATAGCATTCTGACCATCGCCGTTGCTCCACACCGTCAAATGGCTCGGCAATGGGCGAACGACCAAGCCGGGCATGAGTACGCGGTCTACCGATTCGCGTTCGGTCCGATCGAGCGGATCGCGACCAGCTTCGACGGTTGGGTCCGGGGGTATGTTTTGACGGCCGACCCTACCCGGGGCTGGACGCCGGAGCTAACATTCCAACGGTTCCAGGTCGAGGTGTGAGCCGTCAGACAACCGAACGATGTCGTTCCCCGACAAAGGGCCTCAATGATGGACTCTGCAGATTCGCCCACGCGGGAGGAATTCTATCGCGATAAGCTGGTTGTGCGCGAGGAATGGTTCGTACACAAGGGCGACCAAGAAACGTGGGCAAGGCTCCGCGTTTTCAGTGACGGCACGGCAGATGCGTGGGAACACGGGGAAGTCTGGGGCTTCATCAACGAAGCCTGCGCTCGGTTCTGCATCAGAGAGGGTCGCTACGCTCATCCATCGCGCGTGGCATACAACGGCGAAACGCCACCGTCCAATTGGCTCCGGGAGCAGGCTGCTGCGGGCGATCAGCCTTTTCATTGGGGTGGCGATTGGAATACGGGCCTGGCCGAAGCGGGCGCCGAACCTGATCCGGCGGGTTACCTGCTCTATCCAATGGCGGAGGAAGAGTGGCTTGAGAGTTGCGCGACGAACACTTTGTTCGCCGCAATGGAACAGCCAAGTGAAGCGCAGCTAGCCGAGTTCAATCTCGCGTGCTGCCGCCGTATTCGCCACCTCATCACAGACGACATCACGATGCAGGCGCTTGAGGCGCTAGAACGCGCCGCGGATCACGCGACGATCCCAGCCGAGTTGGCTCTTGCTGCGAATCAGGTTGAGTCAACCTTCGGCCCGGCGCAGAACGAAAGCGTGGCCAAGGCGATCGGCCACGCGGTCTGCCGGTGCTTGCCGCCAGGCAGTTTCTATTACGAGACGGATGCCGTGGAGAATGCCCGACTCGTGGCGTTGTATTGTCAATGGGCCGTAGGACACGCGGCTGAGCCCGCAGCAAATGATGAAGGTTTTGACGAAGAAGTGGACGCTGCGGAACTCGGGCAAACCTGGCTCAGGCAGCGGGCTGAGCAGACCGAGGCAGATGCCCAATGTGACCTAATTCGCCACTTGTTTACTCGGCGGGCTGATTAAGTGCAGCGCACGCGGCGGTTAGAGGGCACCGTTCGGCGCTGAAGAGCGGACAACGGATACCGGACCTTGAGATCACGAACTATTGAATTTTTGGCCGAGAAAGTCATGGACTATTCAGACCCATTCCTGCACCGACTAATTAAGCTGTGGCCGCCGCCAAGCCAGCTGCAGCACACGGGCCAGACAGTTGGGTTTGACCGCGTGGAGCGTGACCTTGGACTCGTCTTGCCGGCGTCGTACAAGCAGCTGACCTTCGCTTACGGCCAGGGCGTCTGGTTCCAGACGATCTTCGTCCTAAACCCGTTCATGGCCCGGGCGAACGACCTTGAGCCGTGGATGAGTGTGCGGGAATACGCGGGTGGTCCGTCTTGGTGCAAGAGGCTCTTAGCATCCAAGGAGGAGTTCCCAGACCTCATCCGTTCTCCGATCTACCCCGAGTCGGGTGGACTATTCCCCTGGGCTTTCCTCCAAGGCGGCGGCGTCCTGTACTGGCTGACCGCTGGCCCACCGGTGCGGTGGAAGACTCTCCACGACCGGGATCTGTGCGGCGAAGAGAATTGGGAATTGTTCGAGATGTCGGTAACGGAGCTGTTGTGGCGGTTGGCAAAGGGCGACGCAAAGGTAAAGGGGACGGAGTTGGAAGGACGCATCGCCCCCTATCGGTCGACGGTTTTTGAAGTGCGCTGAGTGCCGGTGGAGGTTGGCAGGGGAACGGGGCAAAGGGGAAAAGGTGCGTTTTTCTGCTCGTTACCAGGCTCCGCCTGGTAACGCAATACCGCGAGGCTCTGCCTCGCACCAAGCCGCAAAGGCTACTGTCCTTCACCTCCGATGGGTTCCTTAGCTTCCTGTCGGCATCGGCTCGCGAATTATCACCTCTTCAGCGAGGCGGAGCCTCGCGGTAGCGCGTTCCCAGGCGGGAGCCTGGGAACGAGTTAAACAAATCAACGCTTGAGAAACGTGGTTTCAGGAGACGAGGCGTGGATGTCCGGTGCCACTTCACTCAGGGCGCCTTTCATTGCGGTCCGGGTAAATCGTGACCCGCAGCGACAGCCCTGCCGCCGACATCCTCCCGAGTAACAGAGCGGACAATCCTTGATTGAACGCCCACGGCTCCGCCCCGCAGTCGTAACCGATATTCACCTCGCGCAACTTGCACCCATCCCACATTGCGCGAAGCGTTTTCGAAAGTGACTCCACAACAGCGAGCATGCGGTCAATGGCCTCTTCAGGCTTTGGGTAGTGCTCATTCGTTTCGAACGTGGCCCACCAAAACCCATCGTCGGCCTGTCTCACGCTAAGCGCGGAGACACCTTTGGCGGTGAAGGCCTCGGACAAGACCGTCAGTTCTTCGGCTGAGATCAGGTCGAGGTCGGCATTCAAGTAGCAGATCTTGTTGTCCACGGCTGCGTTCTCTCCAAGCCGGCTGTATTCAACTCGACGGCGGGCGGCACAGCTGGCGGCAGGCGTGCGCTATACGTTGGCGCCCTCGCCAATCGGATGCCATAATGACTCACCGACGCCAAAGCATGCGCATGATACCTACAAGCTTCGCTTGTGGCTTTTCCCTGATGGATGAAGCCCCTAACGTGCCCACGCAAAGCCGTGGGGACGGCGGGAAACAGCTGTAGTGCCGCAGTCTTGCGAGCGATGCCCGAAGCTATTGGGTGTTCAGCCTCCGTTCCAAGTCGTCTACCAACTCAAGCCCCCCAGCACCAGCGATCAAATACTTGCCCGACTCCAAGTCCTCCACTAAGTTCCGAAGGAATACTCCCCACCCGGACGCCAGAACCTCCATTGGCCCGACCTCGTGACTATGGTCGAGCACCTGGCCGTATATCCCTTCGGGAGGCGGATCCAGGTCAAGCGTCAGGTGGTCACCCGAATTGTCGGTCACATAGATTCGCTTCTTGTTCCAGAACACAGGCTTGATCGGTCCCTTGATATCGTCCGCTTTCCAGTCCTCTCCTCCGGTCGCATACTCCCCACTGGCCTGCCAGTCGCAGTACATTTTCCATTGTTCAAGTATCTGATTCAGCGAGAGTAGTTCGCCGTACTGCCATGGCACCCACCAGCCACCGCCGTCATGAATCCGCACTGATTCGGTGAAGTCCTTTGGCAGCTTTGCGCCGATTGCTTTCTGGAACTGTTGGATCTCTTTTGCAGACGCTCCGGAACCCAGCGCGTTATTTAATGGGAAAGCGTTTTCAGCAAACCAGGACTCAATCCGCTGCCACGACTCCGCTACGGACCTGCTGGGTTTTGGTTTCGTCTTTAAGGCAAACTTTTCACGGTGCTCTTGCAGCGCCTCCTCTAGCACGCGCGTATTCGCTAAAGCCCCTTTGGCTCCCTCGAAAATGTGTTGCAGCCCATCGCTGATTTTTTGGCAGAGAAGCCTGGACGTACCCGTCGGTCCATCTTTCTTCGACTTGAACCTCCGGCCATGGACCCACCACCAGGGCAATTTTACGTTGCTCGCCACTAACTTCGTAACGCTGAGGGCGAGGCCTTCATCCGTCAAGCAAAGAATCACTCCATCCCAATTGGCCGGGATCAGTTCTCGCGCGGCAGCGGCATACTGGACGTAAACATCGTATTTTCGCTCGTTGATGCCGAATTCCGGGTGGGCTTCACTCACAGCGCCAATCACTAAGGTCGTTTCGAATCCATCGACGGCGGGTTTGAATGCCCAGCGTTGGCCCTTACGGTAACGATGTTTCGATTTCATTGGGATTATCAGGTCAGCCCTGTTCGCTTGTGGGAAGGGAATCTTATCCGGTGTTGCCGAGGCGTTTCGTTAGACAACAGCGTTCAAGCCACGTAACTGATGCATGCTACTCGCTGGCCATGTGCAGAACCAGCGGTTTGTTATAAAGCAAGAAGGAAGATCGTCCGCTTAGGACCGAGGGCCGCTTAAGAATGGCACCAGGCGAAAACCTCCACCGCTCGCCCGTGAATGGTGCTGCGCGAAGGCGGAACAGAGAATTGGGAGTGGCGTTTGGCGATGGACCGCACCTCCTTGGACGCACTAATTGCCGCGGTCACACGAGTCAGCGAACGCTACCCCACATGGTCCGTTTCAAAGAGCTGATGCGAATCCCTGGCTGGTTGCCGGCCGGAGCAGAGCCTGTTGCAGTCTAACCGGAACTAGCGGCAGGCCCGATCATTCGACGTGCTTGGCTTTGTGTTGACGCCAGCCATCTTTCAAAGCGCTCTAGTTTACTTCTTTCATCCTCCAAACCAGACAGAATATCATTCCGGTGCCTGGCCGAAAGCTGCTTGGCAATTCTTTCCGTTCTTGTCCGCTCCGATTCTGCAAACGCCAAGAATTCTGAGATTGCCGCGGGTTCGCTCGCTTCCAACTCTGCGTATTTCTGCTTGAGCATCTTTTCTCTGTGTTCAACTTCCCGACGAGCTTTTTCTGTGGTGGGTTCATCGCGCTGGCGTTTTGACCGCTCGCGAGGTTGGTCTTTCTTTGTGGCCCCGAATCCCGGCGGCGGCCCATAACCCTTGCGTATGGCGTTGGCCAAGTAGGCGCCACTTGTGCTCTTCAACTTGACGAACGGAAGGTATTCGAGGTGCCGACAGCAGTCGTCGGGCTTTTCCCGCGCCAATTGTTCGGCTATTGAACGGCCCACCCCGTATGCGATTAGCTTCGCCACCAATTTCGAATAACCATCATCAGCATTGTTCGCTTGATCATTTACCGTGCCCCTTACTGATGCTGTTTCTTGTACTGTTTCTTGATCTGTTTCTTGTGTGGCCGATTTTGGGCCCACCCCTGGCTCATTTCGGGCCAACCCCCCATCGGATCTTGAACCTAGGTAGGCCGATTTTGGGCCTACCTCTTTTTGTGTATTTGGCTTTGCGGCGGGGTGGGCCGATTTTGAACTTACACCCTCTAAGCCTAAGCCTTTACCATCGAGGTCAGATGATGAGCTTGAGTTTCCGCCCGTTTGACTTCCTGGCTCCCAAGCGAGGTTGATGCTGTAGGTATTCTCGTCAAAGTCTTTGCCCGTTTCTGTTAAGTGTTTGTTTCGTGTTACCATGCCGAGACTCTCCAGAGTATTGAGCGCCCTTTTCACGCTTGACCGTGATATGCCGGTACCGTGGTCGAGTGCCGTGCCATCCCTTTTCGTGATTCCTTCAGATATTTGACTTAGACTGATTCGGTCGCTTTCTTTTCCAAAGCCGTATGTCCGCCTTGCGATGTATAGGAGCACTTTGAATTCTGCGCCAGATAGTTCCGCCATCCAATGGTCCAAAAGGACATCTGGAATCTGGGTGCTGTTGGGAATGAGTTGCCTGGACACGGTCTTTCCTGGTCTCCTTACTTCAAATGGCTTGAACGACTGATCGGGTTATGCCTGCCAATTGACCTCCACGCAAGCCCCTTTCTTTCATGCTGGATTGTGTGCTGGCCGACAGCATTGCAAGCAAGCTTGCAAGCATGCCGAACGGGTTGCAATGATGAACCACTGCAAGCCGACCCGCACGTTGTCAGGACTCCCGGCAATCTGCCATGAAATCCGGCAAGTATGCAGGCTTCCTTGCAATTATTCCCTCTTGCCAGCATTCATTCATTCGCGCTACGGTCGATCGCGTGAGGATTGCGATAACGAATCAAAAAGGCGGCGTGGGCAAATCGACGCTCGCCGTCCACCTTGCCGTTTGGCTCCACGACCGCGGCGCCAAGGTCGCCTTGCTTGACCTCGACAAACAGCGTTCGAGTTCGCTCTGGATCGGCCAAGCTGAGCCGAAAATCACGATCCGGACCGCTGCCACCCCCGACGAGTGCCTCTCAGAAGTCCAAAATCTGGCAGCATGCCACGATTTCGTGGTGGGGGATGGCCCAGGTGGGCTGGACGATATTTCGCGAACCTTGCTCATTCTTGCCGACCTGGCGTTGATGCCGATCACGCCCTCGCTCCTCGACGTTCGAAGTGTTCAGCAGGCGAGCAGCGTTCTGCGTTACGCCCAGAAGATCAACAACGGGCGCCCGATGGGTCGGCTCATTCTCAACAAGATGAAAACCCGAGACACGATAAGCCGCGAGTTGAAATTGACCGCACCAAACCTCGGCATGGCCGTTACGGAGAACGTAATTCGCGATCTCCAACAATACAGAGATGCCGTGCAGCAAGGCACCGTCGTGACGCGCACGGGCAGAAAAGGCCAACACGCTGCGGAGGAAATTAATCGGCTCTTTGCAGAATTGCTGCCTCAAATTGCATGCAAACAATTCAGCGAAAATTTGAAAAAGGAGGTTATCAATGGCTAAAAGGCGATCCATGAACGATGCGTTCGATGAGGAAAAGCTGGCATTTATTAACGGTGGGGCCGCAAACCAACCGGGGAGGGGACAAGAGAAGCGAAAGGCCATCGAGGAACCGTCATCGACTCCTAGCACGCCTGACACAGAGCAGGCATCACCAAGTGCCCCAGCGGTACGGCGCGGTCGAAAGCCAAGATCGGCCAACCAACCTTTCCACGCTGTCCATCATCAAAGCGACATGACATCCTTCGAAGGGTATATGCCTTTACTGGTCAACCTTACGACCAGGCTTTCCCCGGCCACGGCGGACGCCCTTCGCAGGGCTTCCCTGGAACTTAGGCTTCAAAGGCGGAAACTGCACACGCAGCAAGAAATCGTGGAAGTCGCCGTCCGAAGCTGGCTGGAATCCAACGGCTTTGGGAAGGCCGCATAGCAACAGAACGCCAAAATAGAACAGCGATTTGATTTGACCCTGTCATCCGTGGCACACTTGTCACGCTCTCATCGTTCTTTCCCTTCAAGTCCATCCGGGTAGTCACGTTTAGCT
>DASRAT010000922.1:0-2717 GCA_035638015.1 Gemmataceae bacterium
GCCGTCGGCGTCGCCGCCATGGTGCTGTTGTTCGCACCCCTGGCCCAGTACATTCCGCGGGCCGCGCTGGCAGGCTTGCTCATGCTGGCCGCGTTTCGCATGGTGGAAGGCAAACAACTCCGCTTTCACTTGCGGGCCACCAAGTTCGATGCTGGCATCGTGATGGCCACCGCTTTGGCCGCGGTCTTCATTTCGGTGGAGTTCTGCATTGTCATCGGCGTCTTTTTGTCGTTTGTGCTTTATGTGCCCCGCGCCGCCCGCGTTGGCCTGGTGCGGTACACACTGACGGCTGAGCAGCGCATCCGCGAACGCCGGCCCACGGACGACATCTGTGATCGGCTGCTTTGTTACGGCTTGGAGGGCGATTTGTTCTTTGGCGCCGAGCCAGAGCTGGACAAACATCTCACAGCCATTGTCACGGAAACCCGCAAGGGCAAGGGCCGAGTCGTCATTTTGGTCCTAAAAGGTGCGCGCAATCCGGATGCCGCCTTTCTTCATTTGTTGCGGAAATTTCATGGTGACCTGGACACGCGCGGTGTTGACCTTTTGCTATGCGCCGTGCTACCTGACTTGGCCAAGGCACTGACAATTACGCGCCTCGATGAACTTATCGGCATCAATCGCATTTTCCACGACGGGCCTGTGCCTGGTGTCAGCACACACCAGGCCGTCCTGTTCGCGTATGGCCTTTTGGGCAACGATTATTGTTCCATTTGCCCGCGCAAGCAGCCGGGTGGGGGCCGCGACGAGCCGTTGGTTTATGAAATCTAGCTTGGCCGTTCCGGAACGCGGAAGCCCATTCTTTCCCGGACCGCATCCGGGAGTGCTTCAAGAATTCGTCCATGTTCGGCAAGGATACGGCTGTGCTCGGAGAGAATGCGACTCACTTCCAAAAGCGTGGTTTCGACATGCGCGAACCGCTCCGCGGATTCGCGCTTCGCCGCCGCCAGGTCCGCCATGAGAGTGGCGTGAAGCTGAGCAAAAGCAGTTTGATTCTGTGTCATCGTGGCAGTGGCCTGGACAAGGGACGTTTGTGCCAGTGCCAGATTTTTCATGGCCTGTTCTAATTCACCATTGCCGTTATGTTTCGCTTTCGCCATGACACGGTTCCTTTATTGATAGCTTTCATCTTACCATTTACTCAAACAACTTGCTCACCGACTCATTAAAGTGAATCCGCTTGATCGCATCGGCCAACAGCGGCGCCACGCTCAGCACCTTGATGCGCGGCAGCTGCTTGTCCGCCGCCAGCGGAATCGAAT
Organism: Gemmataceae bacterium; assembly: GCA_035638015.1. Taxonomy (GTDB): domain Bacteria; phylum Planctomycetota; class Planctomycetia; order Gemmatales; family Gemmataceae; genus DASRAT01. The sequence continues at coordinate 1,263 of DASRAT010000922.1, forward strand.
CGGTCACCACAAGCTGTTTGACGGGGGAGTCCTTGAGATTGTTGATGGCCGGCCCACACAAGACCGCGTGCGTGGCCCCGACCAGGATTTCGCGGGCGCCGTTGGCCTTGGCCACGTTGGCCGCGCCAATGACGCTTCCGCCTGTCGAGATCATGTCGTCGAAGATCACTGCCACCTTGTCCTTGAGAGTGGCCCCAATCAAATTAGCTTGCTGCGTCTCGGTGGCGCTGGAGCGGCGTTTGTCGACAATGGCGATAGCGCCGCCTAGTTTCTTCTGGTAGGCCAGCACCCGCTTGATGCTGCCCTCGTCGGGACTGAGGACGACAAAATCCGAAGCCGGGATCTGCAACGTGCGGAAGTAATCGCAAATGACCGGGCTGGCGTGCAAGTGATCCACTGGAATGTCGAAGAACCCCTGAATCTGGGCCGCGTGCAGATCGAGGGCCAAGACACGATCGGCCCCGGCGCTGGTGATGAGATCGGCCACGAGTTTGGCCGTGATCGGCACCCGGCCCACGTCCTTGCGGTCCTGGCGGGCATAACCGTAATAAGGCAGAACTGCCGTGATCCGCTCTGCCGACGCCCGCTTGAAGCTGTCCAGCATGATGAGCAGCTCCATCAGGTTCTGATTAACCGGCGGACAGGTCGGCTGGACCACAAAAATGTCCCGGCCGCGAATGTCCTCATCGATGCGGCACCAGACCTCGCCGTCGGGAAAGTTTTGCAGAGTCAACTTGCCAAGCGGATCACCCAGGCACTGGGCGATCTTCTCCGCCAATGGCACGTTGGCCCGGCCACTGAACACTTTGAGCTTGTGGTTGTTCATGGTGATCTCGGATTGGCGCAAGCGAGTCTCCCTCCAGGGCGCATACCGCCCCCGGAGATGCCTAGATATTATGAAGTCCCGATGAAGGCACTGTCAACGGGCAAGATTGCGCTGGCTGCTGAGAGGCGCTGGGTGGCGTTCCGGTACTGTGCTAATTTATTGGCCAGACCACGCAAACAGCAAGGGAAATAATGTGCCGTTGACCGATTGGCTCGGACGGAAAACCGCATAGTACGTCTGCTGACCAAGTGAAGTTATGTACAGAAAAAGTCCCGCCTTCATCCGGTAAACCGGTCAAAGGCGGGACTAAAATGCCCTAATCGATGAGTAGTTGCCGATCAGCTTCTTCAATCCCTCGGCGGCTCCCGTCGGGGTTCGTCATGGCCACCGCCGTCACGTCGGCCCCTGCCGCCGCCTCCTTCGCGGTATTCGCCGCGCGGTTCACGGCGCTCGCGGGGAGGATAACCGCCTTCGCGACCACCACCACCCTCACGGGGAGGCGGACCACCGCCTTCGCGGGGAGGTGGACCGCCAGCCGGGCCGCCTGGATTCTGCTCACGCAGCAATGCCCTGCGAGAAAGCTTGACGCGATCCTGATCGTCAATGGCGATCACCTTGACCATCAGCTT
>DASRAT010000923.1:0-3805 GCA_035638015.1 Gemmataceae bacterium
CGATCACAAATTGCGCGAGTATGGGCAACAGTTCATGACGGTGATTGTGAATCACCAAAGCGGATGAGTATGCCTGGTGCTTATTCCACGGTCGTCGGCAACCACACGTCAAACCGCGTCCCCTTGCCCGGCGCGCTGTCCACGCGAATGCAGCCGCCGAAGCCTTCCACAATCTGCTTGACGACCGCCAATCCCAGGCCGCTGCCGCGTTCCTTGGTCGTGAACAACGGTTCGAAGATACGGGCTTGCACGGTATCGTCCATGCCGCACCCGCTGTCGGCAATGGTAAGTCGCGCACACGGCCGCACGCCATCGGTCAGCCCCACGGTGCCGGCCACGATATGATTGCCCGGGGGCATTGGCTCACAAGCCGTTTCCACCAACAACCGGCCGCCTTCCGGCATGGCATCGCGGGCGTTCAGACAAAGGTTCAGGACCACCTGCTGCAAGGGGGCGTCGTCCGCTTGCACGATGACTTGCTCATCCCTGCCGCGCATCTCCACCTCGATATCCACAGGCAGCGTCGGCTTTAGCAAATCAAGCGCGTTTTTTGTCACCTTGTAAAGATCGACGGGTCGCATCACGACGCGGCGTTGCTTGCTGAACGTAAGCAACTGGCTGGCAAGGCGTTTGGCCTGTTCGGTGGCTTGGAGGATATGCTCCAGGTCGGTCCGGACAGGTTGGTGGTCCACAGTCTTCATGCCCAGTTCGGCATGGCCGACAATGACCGAAAGCAGGTTATTGAAATCGTGAACCACGCCGCTGGCAATGCGGCCCACGAGTTCCAGGCGTTGCACTTTTTGGATTTCTTGCTCCAGACGGCGGCGCTGGGTCATGTCCACGACCAGCACCGTGGCCCCCTTGGGCCGGCGCGGTTGAGCCAGGGCATAACCGGTCTTTTCACAGCCGTCGGCGGCGTGATAACGAAACTCGGCGCGGGTTCTTTGGCCTGCGGCAGCGGCGTCGAGCAGGCCGTTGAAATTCGCCGCGTCGTCGGCGTGAATGCAGGACTGCCAGAAACCGTGCTGCCTCAGTGATTCGCCCGAGTAGCCCGTGATTTGCTCCGCGGCCGGGTTGTGATAGTCGAGTGATCCATGTCCGTCGAATTGCAACAACATGATTGGCAGCGACTCCACCAGCACGCGATACTGCTCCTCGGACTGGCGCAGGGCTGTCAGGTCTTCCAGCACCCACACAGCGGAATCGTGGCCCCCGTGGCCGCCAAGGTCGACCGGCGCCGCCCAGGTGACTAACGGAATGCGCCGACCGTCAGGCCGATACACGACAATGTCGTCGCACATGCAGGTAGCGCCGTCGCGAAGCGCCTTGCTGACTGGCAGCTCCTCCCACGGATAGGGCTGCCCGTCGGGTTTGTGCAAGCGGTAAATCGCGGACAGGTGATTCAAACCCGCAGAGAGGTCCTCGCGCTGGCCCAGCAGTTTGCGGGCGCGGGCATTAACCATGAGCGGCCGGCCATTGGCGCCATGGACAAAGTAAACGCCCGTCGGCAAATTTTGGACCAGCGCTTGCAACATGTTGGTCGTGCGGCGGAGGTCCTGGGCTAATTGCCGTTGCTCGGTGATGTCCTCAACGACCCCCTCCCAACCGTCAAGCTGTCCGTCGGCCCCATAGTGCGGAGCGAGCCGATCACGCACATAGCGCTGGGTCGCCTGAGCCAGGTTGCGGGCCAGGTCAATCATGGGGTTGGACGCCAGTATTTGGCCAGTTGCACTTTCTTCCGGCGGCGGCTTGGCTTCAGCAAGGCGGTATTCGCAGGTAACAGGTTGCTTTTGGAGCATGAGTTGCCCCAGGGCGGCCTGGACCAGCTCACGGTCCATGGGGTGGATGCGCTCGAGCCAGGCACGAAAATCGCCAAGCAAGCTGTCCGGCTCACATCCCAACACCTGGGTGGCCGCCCGGCTCACAAAAAGAATTTCCACCTCGGGTTTGGCCCCGGGCCCAGGCATCCGTAGAAAACGGCCGCTGTAGAGGACCACGGGAATCTGGCCCACGACCTGACGGTAGCGGGTCTCGCTGCGGCGAATCCAGTCTGCGGAAGCGCCGATCAAAAGGGCAGTGCTGCACTGAGCCAGGAGACTGCCGCGCAAGGGCGCCATGAGCGCGGGGTTGTCCGTCCAGTAGGATGCCGCGACCAACGCCACCAAGGTCGCCAGGCCGGCGACCAAACTGCCACCACGCAAGCCCAAACGCAAGCTCGCCCAGACAATGATCAAGAGCAATAAGCCTAACCAATGCCAGGGCACCTGTTGTTGACCCGCATGCAACGCCGCCAACACTAAACCAACGATGCTGGCGCCAATGGCCAGACCCGCTGTCTCAAGCACATCTCCGAGGGTCCACGTCAACCGAGGATGGACGACAAAACGCGGTTCGGTCGGATCGGCCAGGGCCAAACGGTAATAAACAAGCCACGGTGTGGCCACTGCCAAAAGCACCGGCGTCAACGCCAGGATGCCCAACACGCTATCGATCCACAGGCCCAAGACTCGCTGCGTAAAGTTGCCGGCGTCTATGTTGCCGGGCAGAATCCAGGCCTCCAAAGTTGCAAATATTCCGCCGACAGCGCCAGGCACCAGCAGCAGGAACAAGGTCGTGGAACGCGGATCATCGAGCCGTCGTGTTCCGCCCGCTTTGCAATAACACCACCACCCCACGCCGATCTCAGCGCTGGTTAGCAGTGCATCAGCGATCGCTTCCCGCCAAATATCAGAAGTGGCGCCGCGCACAACAATCGGCAGCAATAGTAAAACGAGTGAAATCAGGGCCAAGACACGATAGCCAAGCCAGGCAATCAACGCCAATCCCAGGCCCAGCGGCGCACTTAGCAAGGCCGTCCGCCCCAGATTCCAGGGCAGCGGATTGCTCAGGGCCACGAGCAGCAAGCCCGCCACCGCCAGCAACCAGCGACGGTCTTTCGGCGGCGGCTTTTCTTTCGGAGGTGTCGAACGCGAATCAGTCACGGCAATCCCTGCCTACGTTGCGCGTCGCCAAGAGGCGAGATCCCCTGGTGCGCGCAAACCTCTAAACGATTGGATTATTGTACCTTATCCCCCAATTCGTCATAGGCCAACCGGGGTTGTTCAACGGCCGCCGCCGGCTGCGCGCCTGAAAAGAAGGTCAGAAAGAAAATCACCAGGGCCAGGCTCATGCCGGCCGCGGTGAGCAAAGTGGGGGCGAAATCCGGGGCGGTCCAGGCTCGCAATTCACCGGCCACAAAACTGCCGCCGATCAAGCCGACGCCGTTGACGAAGATGAGCAGGCTTTGCGTGCTGGCCCGAATGTGGCCCGCTGCCCTGCTATTCAAAAACACTTGACCGTTCACCATGAAACACACAACGCACAGGCCGTTGCAAGCTTGGGCCGCCACCACCAGCCAGGTCGGCTGGCCGAGGCCGTACACCACTAACCCGGTTGTCCAGGAGATCAACCCCATGGCCATCGTGCCGCGAATGCCAAGCCGCCGCTGAATCACCGGCAAAAAGATCAACGTCAGCACTTCGGAACTTTGAGCGATCGTCGTAAGCGGCGCCAGAACCTTGTCGGGAATGCCGAGCGACTTCAGCAACAACGGCGTGACCTGGCCTTGCATCGCCGTGGTCATGTACAAGACCAGGGACACGCTCATGTAAACAGCGAAATCGCGATCACGCAACAAGCGCAAGGCTTGCAACGGCGCCAGCCAATCTTGCCCGCGCCGTTTCGGCGGCGTGTGAGGAAGGGTCAGTGCATACGCGGCCAGTGCGAAAGAGCAGACAGCCCCTAGCCGGAAAATGTCCTTGAGTTC
>DASRAT010000924.1:0-22183 GCA_035638015.1 Gemmataceae bacterium
CCGTCAACAAGCACCGCGTCCACCTTCTTGCGCAAGATGTCGTCGAGAGCATCTTCGGGATTGGGGTGATCCACTACCTTGGCGAAGAAATCCTTTTGACTGACCTTCATGGCGCCTAACTCGCGTTCGAGAAACAGATGGCAGTGTTCGGGGCTGCGCTTGGGGATCGAGAGCACTTTGCCCTTGAGATTTGCCAGGGAAGTCGCCTTGTTATCGTCTAGCACGACAATACACGCCTTGAGGTTGCGCTGGCGTTGAACAGCGATGATGAGCGGCTTCAGCTTGGGATAACTTTGCCGTGCCCAGGCAAACTCAAATCCCTGGAAAACGCCCAGCTGCACGGCTTTGTCATTGAGCTTTTTGCCCAGAGCCCCGGCGTCATCGGTTTTGACAACCTCACCCTTGAAACCAGTTTGATCCTGCAGCAGGGCCTCGAAATCAGGAATCAACGTGTCGATCTTGGCGTCTGAAAGATCGCGGAACATCGAGTTGGCCACGCCAATCTTGATGGTCTCAGGTTGCTTTTGTTGACCCGGCGCCAACGAGGCGCCAATTGCCATGGCAAATACCGCGGCGCTGACGATGGCTGTTATGCTTCGGACATTCATGAGTGACTCCTTGGTGCGGCCGTGACTGCAGAGTATTTTATGGACTTGATCTATGGCTGGCGGAGTTCGGCTGGCTGTAAATGGCAGTCCCTTTCAACAAACCAGCCAATGAGATATAACCAATCCACGATGGACGACACAACGCATGGCAGCGGCATAATGACGTGGAGGGCCGGACATGGTGCACCGACAACGGGAGTATGACGGCGACCTGCGCCAGCTCGGGTCGATGCGCGCCTTCCTTCGTGAAGTTTGCCAGGAGTGCTGGCATGGTGAACCGGCCGATGAAAAGCTGATCCACCGGCTCGCCCTGGCCCTGACCGAGGCGGCATCGAACATCATCCTGCACAGCTTTGAGGGCCAGCAGCACAAATCGATCACCATGACCGTTGCGGCGGACGACAATCAGGTGGACGTAACCTTTATGCACACCGGCAAACCATTCGATCCCGAATCAGCGGCGGAACCGGTCTTTGACGGCAGCCGCCAGGGTGGTTTCGGAGTGTATCTTATTCGCAAGTGCGTCGATGAGGTTCAGTACGGTCAAGATGATCAAGGGCGGTGCGTTATGCACTTGGTGCAAAAACGGAAACAGAGTCACAAAGGAGTGAGCCATGAAGCACAAGGTTGAGAAAATTGGCGAGGTGACGATCGTCGCGGTGAATGAGGAAGAACTCGACGCCGGCAACGCCGATGAATTTCGCCGCGAGATGGCGCCGGTGCTGAAGACCTGTCGCCAGCTGGTTCTCGACCTGAGCCAAGTCCAGTTCATGGACAGCCGCGGCTGCGGGGCGATCCTGTCCTGCCTGAAACACGTATCCACCTCAGGCGGCGATCTCAAGCTCTGTCGAGTGACCGAGCCTGTCCTCATGGTTTTCGAACTGATTCGCATGGACCGCATTTGCGAGATTGTCAGCACCAGGGAAGACGCGGTGCAGGCGTTCCAGAATAGTAGTGGCCAGGCCTAATGAATTCAACGCAAGCGCTCCAATTTTGAACCAAAGCCAAGGTCTCGTACATCGGCGCAGAAGCTGCAAATGTCTTTTTCTTCTTGGTCGCGCTCGGATCGCCGGTCGGCGGCGGTGCATGATCCTCCTTCGCGGGCGGCCCAAGCAATTCCGTCAGCAGCGGCTTCAGAGCATCCGCCCAAACCTGGTAACCCTTCAGGCTCAAATGCAGCCGATCCCCGGTCATGCCCTCCAGTAGCTTGCCGTCCTTGTCCGCCAGCTTGTCGTTAATGTTGAGGTAGCGGATCGTCTTGCCGTCCGCGAACTTGGCGATGTTGTCATTGATCTTGTTGATCGACGGCATCACCGCCGTCGCCTTCGGTCCGTCGTTGCGCGGCAGAATTCCCATCAAGATGATCGTGGCCTTGGGCGCTTTTTCACGCATGGTATCGAGCACCGCTTTGATGCCCTTGGTAATGTCGGCCACCTTGGCATCGCTCGCGGGAGCACTGCCGACATTGTTGGTGCCCGCGAGCAGCACGATCACTTTGGGATGAACGCCCTCCAGCTCGCCATTCTGCAATCGCCAAAGAATGTTCTGAATATTGTCTGCCCCCCAGCCATAATTGGCCGCGTTCCAGCCGAAGAAATTCTCGTTCCAGTTCGCCAGGAATTGCGGATAGTCCGTGGCCCGCCAGCGGCGCGTGATGGAGTCGCCCGCGAAATACACATCGATGCGGCCCTTCTTGAGATTGGCGAGCATCTGCTCGTGAGCCAGTTTGGAATTGGCGTCGGTGCGAGGCGCCGGTTTATCGGCTTGCGCCAAAGCCGTCTGATGGGGCAAGCTCAACAGCAACAGCGCTGTGAAGAGCGAAAATACACGCGCGTCCATAACTTGCTTCCAAAGGTAAAATCGAGAAGCCACAAAGGCGGACGACGTGAGTTATATCCGACGCACCACGGCTCGACACCGTGTCGCAGTTTTGTTCTAATCCACGCAGAATTCCACTCATCACACAAAGGAGGCGCGCCGATGTCCGTGACCTTCGAGAATGCCGCCGAACTGGTGCAAAGGTTGGGCAATATCCCTCTGGAACGCATCTGCTTCACACCACCGCCAGGCACCGCCACCGAGCGCGATCTGCTCAACGCGATGCGCCGTAACGACCGCCTTTACGAACTCGTCGATGGCACCCTGGTGGAGAAAACGATGGGACTCAGCGAATCAATGATCGCAGGCCAGGTTTTAATCGAGATCGGCGTATTTGCCCGCCAGAAGGATCTCGGCATCCCCGCCGGCGCTGACGGCACAGTGCGATTACTCAAAGGGCTCGTTCGTATCCCAGATGTTTCCTTCTTCTGCTGGGACAAACTGCCTGGCCGTGTGCTGCCGTCCGAACCGATTCCCGATTTGTTCCCCGACTTGGCGGTCGAAGTCCTCAGCGAAAACAACACGCCCCAAGAAATGGAACGCAAATTACGCGAATACTTTCTTGCCGGCGTACGACTCGTTTGGATGATCGACCCGCGCAAGCGCACGGCGGCAGTATACACTACCCCCGACGCTCCCGCCGCCACTCTTGACGAAACGCAATCCCTGGACGGCGGCAAGGTGTTGCCCGGCTTCACACTGCCATTATCGGAGTTGTTCGCGCGTCTGCCCGCCGCGCCGAAGAAGATGCACTCGTCGCGCAAAAAGAAGGCTTAAGAACTATCGCTTCGCCCCCACGTCCGGCGGCCGTTTGCCCACCGTTACGTCAATCGTCTGCCGTTGTCCGCCGCGTATGACCTCCAGCTGGGCTTTCTGGCCCACTTTCGTTTCCATGATGAGCTGCCGCAAATGCCGCAGCGCATAGACGGGACTGAGCTGCTCGCCATTGTAAGACAAAATGACATCGCCCGTCTTGTCTCCCGCCTTGCTGGCCGGTTCACCGGAGGTGACTTTGCCAACACGTACCGCCCCCATCGTGGTCCACTTCTGCGCTTGCTCGTGCGGCAACTCCGCCAGTTCCGTGCCGAGGTAGCCGCGAATCACCTCGCCGTGTGTCTTGAGTTGATCGTAAACGTCCTTGGCCGTGTTGCTGGGAATGGCGAAGCCGATGCCCTGGCTGAAGCCGGTGTCGCTGGCGATGGCGAAGTTGACGCCAATCATTCGGCCACGTTGGTCAAAAAGCGGGCCGCCGGAGTTGCCTTTGTTGATCGGAGCGTCGGTTTGCAGCACCTCGACGGCGTCGTAGCGGTCCAGGAGTCGGCCCTTGGCGCTGATGATGCCGTGGGTGACGGTGTGCTTGAGGCCAAGCGGATTGCCCAGGGCCAGCACCAGATCGCCGCGCTCAACGGTATCACTGTTGCCGAACTCGACCTTGAACTCGTCGTCCTCACGCAGAACGCCGGGAGGCGCCGCCGGCAAATGCAGCACCGCCAAGTCGGTCATGGGATCGGTCTTGATGCGCTCTTCCGGCACCACGATAGTGCGGCCGCTGGCGAATGTGACCCGCACCTTGCTGGCGGCGGCGACGACATGGTAGTTCGTCAAAACCCACTCGGGTTCGACAATGATGCCCGAGCCCGAGCCTGCAAGCAAAATCTCTTCGTTGGTGTCCGGATCGCGGACCTTGGGAAAATCCTTGTGCGCTTTGTTGGCAGGCTCGCGCGCGTCCGCGTAACTGGTGAGGTTGACAACACAGGGAGAAACCTTACGGACGACATCGCGAAAGCCCAGCGTGACCAGATCGAGACGCTTGTCGAGCAGCTGCAGACGCTCATCGGCGGCGTCGGCCTCGGCACGCAGTTCAGCACGGCGGCGTTGATAAGCGGCATCGGCTTCGGCACGCGCTTCAACGGCTCGCCAGCGCGCTGCCAGCTGCGGAGCGGCCCAGGCGCCAATGACGAAAACGCTGAGGAAGCAGGTCAGCGAAAACAGGAGGGTGGTGACGCCGCGCATCGACCAGCCACGCGCCGGAGCGGCCGGCGTTGGCGGCACAGGAGCCGAAGCGGGCGTAGGCGTCGCGACAGCATGGGGAGTTTCCGTTGTGATTGCCTGAGAAAGCGGAGAAGCAGATTCAAGGGGGTCCATCGGTTGTTCCTCAAGTGCGGGTACTTCTATGCTGCCTCACGCGGACATACATTGCGAGTGCTGACAGCCGGCCGTGCCCGAATATGACATTAACAGAACTCGCACACGGGTTCCAACCCTGGGCCGCCATTTCAACTGGATTTTTTCCGGGAGCGCTCGTCATGTCCACACCTCAATCTCCGCTGGACGATCTGGCCCGCCAACTCCGCCCCAAAGACATTTCCGAAACCTCCGGCTTCGACGCCAAGGAACTGCTCGAAGACACCGAAAAGAAAATCGATCAAATCGAAATGCTCGGCGAGGAAGAAGCCGCCGGCTTCCGGCCACCCGCAGTCTCGCAGATCAGTCCGGGCATGCGTTTCCTGCACTCCAGCCGCACCATTCATCAGCTGGTCACCGACCGCAACCGAGCCGTCGGCATTTTCCTCGCCGTGGCCGGTTTGCTGTGGACAGCCTCTGCCGCCGCGATGAATGCCCACGACGACCCCGGCTACATCATCCCGCTGTCCACGGTCAAACGCTGGTGCATGCCGTTCACCTTCGCGGTGATGACGGTCCTGGCGGTATTCGTGGCCTTTCTGCTGATCCGCACCCGCGTCGGCCTGATTTACGAAGTGGCGAAAATGAACGTCCTGCTCGGCCTGCCCATTGGCCGCGTCAAACGCATTCAACCGCTCAGCATCTTTTTCATCATGCAGGCGATGGTCAGCCTCGGCGGCGGCTGTTCGGCGGGATTGCTGGCGGCACAATTACTGTGGCTCAACGACGTGGGGCATCCTGCAATATTGGCGACATTAATCGGCGCAGCGGTTAGTATTGGCTTGATGGTGCTGTATGTGCTGACGGTGAAGCACATCACTTCGGATGACAAGCTGGAAAAGGGAAACTGATTCATTCAGCTGCGAACCAGCTTATCGCCCATCTTCTGCACCTGATGCAGCGATGCCCCCAGCTCCTTTTGAGCTGTGCGCAACTTGACGATGGCCGACTCGAACTTCTGCAGACATTGCTCCACGTCCTGCGCCGTGCTGCCAGGCAACATCAAACACGACGACAGGTCCTTGATCGCCGGCTCGACCTCGGTCTCCATGACGCTCAACAACGACCGGCTCATCGTGTCGGATTCAATGGTCGCCTTGTGCAATGAAGAGAGCAAAAGGCCATGCGTGCCAGGGTCGACGGTGTGATGCGGATCGAGATGAATGTCCTCGGCGTCCTTGGCGTGGCCGTTGCCTTGTGGAGTGCCCGCCGACGGGCCGGCCGGTTGGGCCGCCGCGCCATGCAGCGCCGCTTCGCATTGCTCCAAACCTTGTTTGGCCTTGTCCCACGTCGGCCGTGCCGCCAGGGCTTGCTTGTAATGGGCCAACGCCAGGCTGTATTGCTGCTTCTCGAAATAAAGATTGGCAATGTTGTAATGGGCGTCGAACATGCGCGGGTTGATGCGCACCGCTTCGCGATAAGCCTGAATCGCCATGTCGATCTGACCCTTGCGACGATAAACAATGCCCAGATTGTAAAAACCCTCCGCCCGGTTGTGATCCAGTTGAATGCCGCGCCGCAAAACGGGGATCGCCTCGTCGAGCATATCCATGCGGTTGTAAATGGCCCCGAGATTGATGTGAGCCCCCGCCCGGTGCGGATCGAGGCGGGTCACTTCCTTGAAGTGATAGGCGGCGCTGGGCAGGTCGTTGAGCAGAAAACAAACCGTGGCCATGCCGTAATGCACTTCCGGGGCGTCGGACTTGAGGCCCAGCGCTTGCATGTACAGGCCGCGGGCGGTGCCATTGTCGCCTTGGGCGACGGCGTGCTGCGCCTTTTGATACAGACTGTCCACGGATTCTTTGGCCATGATGACGGCCCCGCGTCTTTCGTGGATGGGAGAGCGAGTCTGCCTCGGACAAGGCAATTATAGTGGGCCGGCGCACCAGGTCACAATGGCAAATCGCGGAATCACGCCAAGAAGCGCAAGGGGATCAAGAGGCTCAAGGGGCTCACGGTTTTCACGAGCTACTCGTTGAACACCTTACTCGCTCAAATCTGCCCCAGGGGCCAATGAACCACTACCCTGGCGTTTCGATGGCCGCCAAGACCGCCAAGGCCGCCAACATTTGCGCGACATGGTCGCTAGTCGCCGGCCTTTTTTTTGGCGAAAAACCACGAAATTGCCGCTTGTTGTTTCAAGTTACGTATACAATTCCGGCTTCGGAAAACGACTTCTCTTCAACCCTTATTTTGGAATTATGTTGACAAGCGGACTCCCGCATGGCCAAGCTGCTCGCGTTGGTAAAGTCGCTGACAACGACATTTTGGCCCGTTGCGGTTTTGGGGTCGGCTGAGTGATTTGATTATTTTCTGCCAAGCGTCGGCCGTTCTGCGTGTTGTCCGTGTGCCTAGGATTGCATATCCTGGTCGAGGCAAACCGAATGGTCCGCATTTCCACTTCCTTGACGCCAATTGACTCTCCCAAAAAAGGCGAGTGCTGGTCCGTTTTCAGTCCCCTCCCTACACCAATGCGATTTCCCGCGATCATCAAGGCCACGCCCTTCGTTGTCGGCGTGTTGCTGATGGTTGCGGCGACTCTCAAGGCCCAACAGCTGTTCACGGATCCGCCCGCATCCGCGGATTTGCAGTCGTCGCTGTGGTTTCGTTTACTGCTTATCGAAGTCGAGGCAGTTACCGGGTTGGCCATGCTGCTCGGATTTTGTCTGCCCTTTTTCCGCCGGGCGGCACAGTTGCTGTTCGCGGCCTTCGCTGCATTTTCCTTCTATCAGCTGGCCTTTGGAGCCAAATCGTGTGGTTGCATGGGAAGCCTTGAGGTGGCTCCGGCGGCAATGATGATTGTCGATTTGGTGCTGTTTGTCGCCCTAGTTGTGTGGCGACCAGCCGCCCAGGCACCGCGGCGTGTTGCAATGGCTTGGCCGGTGGCGCTGATCTGTCTGCTCGCTTTGCTGCCGCCGTTCGCGTTGTTGGCGGCGGCGCCAGCTGGACCGGACGTCGAAGTAACACCAGCCGTTCTTGGCCTTGGTGTGTTGAAACCGGGCGACCGGCGGGAATGCGCGTTTCAGGTTCGCAATCCCGGCAACGGCGTTTTGGAAATCGATGGCATTGAAAGCAGCTGCCCATGCTTGGCGGTGAAAACAAAGAGCTTCGTGCTTGGCCCGCAGAGCCAATTCGTTTTGGCGGCAGAATTCGATGCGGTCAGGAAGCCGGATTTTCGGGGTGCTGTTTTGATCCAAATTACAGGCCAGACTTCAGCCGGCCGCACCGTGTTATTGGGCCAAATTGACGTGGAAGTTCGGGAATAGGAGTTGGTGGAACCCATGGCAACCTCTCAATTACCCAATAAGGCGGCCCCTCGTTGGAGGCGGCGATTGAAACTCCTCGGCGGCGCCGCCTTGCTGCTTATGGCTTGCGCCGCCGCCTTCCACTTTGGATATAGCCAATCGCCGCAAGCAAACGGTGGGCTCACCGTTGAGGCGCGGTATCTTGATTTTGGGTCTGCCTGGGAGGGCAGCCGGGTGACGTGGAAAATACCCATCAAGAACACCGGTTCCAAAACGCTTCAAATCGCTGACCTTAAGCCAACTTGTAATTGCACGTCGGTCCGCCCTCGGGCATTTACCTTGGAACCGGGCCAAGCTCAGGAAATTGAATTGGAATTGGTGTTGGACAATTGGCGCAAACTACCGGGAAATGGCAACCAGAAGCTATTCGAAGCCAGGCTGATTCCTCAATTCGAAAACGCCAAGAACCGTGAACCAGGTTGGACCATTTTTGGAGAAGTCAAAGATCTGATCACAAACAACTTGCCGGCCACGCTTCATTTTGGTGACGATTTGATTGTCGGCCAACCATTCTCTCCTCTAAAAATCAGTTCTTTTTTTGCTGTTCCGGTGGAATCTTTGGAAGTGGAAATCGATCGCAATTACGCCCAGGCGAAGGTGACCGGCGGTCCCACGAAATACGAAATTGAGATCGTCCCAAATGCGGCCTTGCCCGTTGGGCTTACACGATTTGAATTGGAACTTAAGCCGCATCGCAAGAGTGAAAACCTGCCTCCCAAAAAGCTACAAGTGCATGCCGTAATCCATCAGCGAATAGAGCCGCTGCCCGACAAGTTGACTTTTGGCGCGCTGCCGATAGGCCAATCGGCAACACAGGCCGTGGTATTGAAATCCCGCAAAGGCGAGGCATTCAAGATCGGAAGCTGGCAAGTCAAAAACAACCAGTTTTCGGTTGAACCACTCGAAGCGGTGGCTGACGTCTTTAACCAGCGATGGGAGTTCAAGGTTTCTGCCAAAATCGCAGCGAGTGGTAACCAAACCTCTTATGTCGTTTTCCAAGCGGAGCTTGAGGACGGGAGCCGAATCGAAGTGACTTGTTCAGTGTCCTATTATGGCACTTCGCCTAAGAATAATTGAAAGGGCCGACAATGAATCGATGGATTGCCATTTGGGCTAGCTTTGCCGTTGTCACTTTGGTTTTTTTGGCCAGCTCCCGCGCGGACGATAAGGCCCAAAATAACCCGACCATTGAGGAAATAAAGAGAGCTTGGCGTACGAGAGAGGAAGCAGTCAAATCCTTTTCGGCCGCTTGGAAAGTAACTCACACCTATGCAAAAGGCTCCCTCTTAACGCCAGATATGTCCGAGACCATCAACCCTCAAAAGCTTCTTGCTCCAACGGAAGATATGACCTTCGATGCCCGTTTTGATTTCAAAGTCGCGCCCAAAGAGCAGCAAAAAACCAGGTATCAATTTCATTGGCAGACCTTTGATCCCCTAACGTCGAAATTGAACCCGTTAATTACTATCGAGGTGTTTGACGGCAAGACGAACACAATCCTCGATAACCCAGAAAGCCCGCAACCAATTTCGTCTGTAAAACCTGGCGGGTATTCGCTTTCTGAAAAACGCCTTGAAACGCGACCATTGATTTTGGCGTTTCGTCCCTCCGCGATGCCGTTGGATGACATGAACCCAAACACGCTCGAAATCATTGACGAAAAAGCAGCCTTTGGGAACGCGCGATGTGTGGTCTTAAAATCGAAGGGTTCCAAGTGGGCCTTTTGGGTGGACCCCTTGCAAGGAAACTCGGTTGTCAGGTGTTTTTCTCAAAGCAAAGATGGAACGCCGAGGGTCATTATTGACATCGACTGGATTGAAAAAAGCGGCGTTTGGATTCCGAAAGCCTGGCACATATCGCAGTTCTGGTTAGATGGCGGCTTGCGCTATTACACAACGACACAAGAGGTTGACATTGCCCTCAACCCTGATTTCGGAGTTGACGATTTCGAGCTTAAATTCGGTCCCCGCACATTGATCATTGACGGACATGAAACAGGGAAAGCGATGAAATACTCAATTATCACCGATGATGGACAGAAAAAAGACGTGAAAGTCAGCGATCTAAGGAACGACGGCGTCTATCAGTCAACCAGTAAGGTGACCATTTATGCGATTTGGACAGGAATCGTTGCGCTACTCGCTGTGGCGGCTTGTGGCTTCATGGCATGGCGCAAAGGTCTGTTGCCTTTCAAAGGGAGAGCAAAATGAAATCCAGCTTCTCAATTTTGGCAGCGGGGAGTTGCCTAGTTTTATTGTTCTTTGCTGCCGGTAAAGCTGCGGCGGAGGTTCCGACATGTTCCACATTCTGCAAAAACACGGGAGCGTGCTGCGATAAAAGCGGCGATTATTTCACAAAATGGTTGACATTTTATACGGACCAGTACACTTGCGCGTATTGTTGTGGGGCAAATACGCGTAGTTGGTGCCTTGACCAAGGTGACAATGGTTCCTGCAATCCAGCGGTCGGTAATTATTATTATGAAGTCGTTGATGCCGACGAAGGATGCCCAATTTGCGCTGCTTGTGACGGTACGGCTCCATGCGAGGTTAACCAGGAACCAAAGATGGCGACAATTGGACCAATCGGTTTGCTTTTGTGTGAAGGTTAAATGTATCCACGTGTTGCCGTGCACCGAAAGTCTTTGATCGCAATGCGCTTTCCCCGCGCCGGGATTAGCCTCATTGAATTGTTGGCGGTCATTAGCATATTGCTCGTGTGCGCCGGTATTATTCTTCCAGCAATCCAAGGCGTGCGGGCGGCCTCCGCCCGCCGCCTTTGTGCCGCCAATCTGCGCCAAATCGGCCTCGCCATTCAGCAATACCACAACAACGCTAAGCACCTACCGCCCGGCGTGAGCTATCGTGATGGCGACGATCCGCTCCCCTACGTGTCGTGGCAAACCCGTTTACTGCCTTATTTGGAACGAGACGACCTTTGGAAACAAACCCAACAGGCATTTGCCAAAACCCCAAACTTCACCGAAAGCCCTCCGCATCCATCCAAAATGGCATTGCCGGTTTTCAATTGCCCCGCGGACGGACGCGGTGGGGTTTCCTCGAAATCCGGCAACGGCTTTACGTCTTACCTTGGTGTGGAAGGCACCGACCGCTTCATTTGCGACGGCGTCTTGTTCATGGATTCCCAAGTTCGCTTTGACGCAATCACCGATGGCCTGGGCAACACCTTGATGGCCGGCGAACGGCCGCCAAGTGCGGACGAAACACTGGGATGGTGGTACGCCGGCTGGGGCCAAAATAGAGACGGCTCGGCGGAGATGATTCTTGGTGTTCGAGAATTGGCCGGCGGCAAATGGGCAGGTAATTGCCCCATCGGCCCCTTTTCCTTCGGCCCGGGCAAATTCGACAACCAATGCGACGCCTTCCACTTCTGGAGCCCCCACCCCGGCGGCGCCCACTTCCTCTTCGCCGACGGCTCGGTGCGTTTCCTCGACTACTCCGCCGCCCCGCTCATGCCCGCCCTCGCCACCCGCAACGGCGGCGAAGTGGTAACACTGCCGGAATAACCCGCTAGCGCCGCCGCCGGTTCGTTTACTTCGCCCTGTTCCTCATCTCCTCGCGGCTCTCATACTTGACCCCAAACTGCGACGCCAAATACTTGCGAAAGCCTTCATCGCTGACAATGGCCCACTCATGGTCCGACATGTCCGCCGGCTTTTCCACCAGGGCATAAACCACCTTGGCCTGCTCCAGGGTGTAGTCGTACTTCACGCCGGGTGTTGGGTTGGCTTCGGCCATGGTTCAATCCTCCTCATTTGAATTCCTTCGGATCGATCACCACATGCTTGACCGATTCCCGATTAAAAGTGTAAGTAATGTGCACCTTGCCGTCTGCTGCCTGGATCATCGCGGGATACGAGAATTGACCCTCGGATCGCTCCAGCGTCATCACCGGCGTCCAGCTCTTACCGTCCGTCGATAGGGCCAGATTGAGCATGGTCCGGCCGGACGGGAAGGTCCCCTTCGACTTGGTGTGATTATACACCAGCAAATGCCGGCCATCCTTGAGCGTCACGGTATCGGCGCCGGCGCTGGGGTTGGGCAATGGCGTCGCTGTCATCTTGCTCCAGGTTTTGCCGCCGTCTTCGGACCAGCTCTGCGTGAGCACGTCCTGCCGGCTGCGGCAAAGGATTTGCAACTTGCCGCCGGGATGAATCAGAAAACTCGGCTGAATGGCGCCGAACTCCTTGCCATCGTTGATAGGCCCGATCACTTTCCAGGTTTTGCCAAGGTCGTTGGTGGCCTCGAAGTGCACGCGCCAGCCGGCGTGTTCAGTGCTCGACGGGCACAGGATGGTGCCGTCTGCCAACTCAATCGGTTTGCTGCGCACCGGACCGATGAGATGGCCCAGCGACCCTTCGCCCAGTTTTTGCGGCTTCGACCAGGTTTTGCCGTCATCTGCCGAGGTCATGAGCATGCCCCACCACGTGCCCGGCGACGGACCGACTTTGTAGAAGAGCATGAGAGGCCCTTTTTTGGGCAGGAAAAGGACAGGGTTCCAGCAGGGCAAGCGTTTGTCCGGCGACTGCACCCCGTTGGCGACTTCCACCGGTTTGGACCATTTCTTGCCGTCGTGGCGTGACACCCAGATGCCGACATCGGGATGGCGTTCGCGTGTACCGCCAAACCAGGCTGAAACCAAACCGCCCGGCGTTTCGACAATCGTCGACGCATGGCACTGTGGCGTCTGCCGATCGGCCAGCGGGTATATGAGCTGGGCCAGAAGGTAGCCCTTGTCGCCCGGTTTGACGAGGTCCGGAATTTTGAATAGAGCGAGGGCTGTGTTGGGCCACGCCATCAACAGCATTGCCAGCAACATGGTAGAGATTGGAATCGAGCGGCACATCGGCATGGCACCTCCAGCGAACTGGCAAGGGGCGCACGCCGTCAGAGCGTCGCGCGGAGCCAGTCGGCACGTGACTTGACTCTAACGATTGCGCGAACGCCCGGCAAGCAATTACGAAATCAAACTCCCGCGAAATTCACCAATCGCTGCTTGTCGGCGTCCCAAAGTTTGAGCCGCAGGCAACGGTAGATGCCAATGGGACCAAGAGAAGTCTTGCCCGGCGATTGCAGTATCTTCAGCTGGGCCATGGCCTCGGGCAGCCGGTAGAAGGGGATGCGGGCGTTAAGGTGGTGGACGTGATGATAGCCGATGTTGCCCGTGAACCAGCGCATGACGGGGTTCATGGGAATGTAACTCGACGCCGTGAGGGCAGCGGTGAAGAAATCAAAGGAAGTCGCATCCTGGAAGTGGGCGTCCGGGAAATTGTGCTGGGCGTAAAACAGGTACGATCCCAGCGCCGTCGCCAAACCCAGCGGCACCATCAGCGTCCAAAGCAGCACGCCGGGGGCGAAAATGGCGAGGGCGGTGACCAGGGCCACATGGATCACCAGCGCCAGTGCGGAGTCCAGGTGTTTGCGCGGCCGCAGCAGCAAGGGGTAAATGCACATGCCGAAGATAAAAATAGTCAAGTATCCGGCCAGAATAGTCAGCGGGTGCCGGCTCACCGCATAAGCCAAACGCCGCCACCAGGAGGCCTGGGCAAAGGCCTGGGTCGTCATCAGCGGAAAAGTCCCAATGCCCGTCGCCTGAATCCGGGCGTTGCGATGGTGGTGGTAATCATGGGAATGCCGCCAGACGCTGCGCGGAGTCAGCAGCAGCATGCCGATCATCCACAATATGATGTCGGCCAAGGTCGAGCCACGCAGGATAGTGCCGTGCTGGTGATCGTGGAAAACGATGAACATGCGCACCATCGTAAGCCCGGCCAGGATGCTCACGCCCAGACGCAACACCCAGAATATGTCAAAGCAGGTTATGGCGAGCAAGCTGGCCAAAACGGCAAGGGTGGACCAGAAATGCCACCAGCTTCGCCACGCTACCTCACGGGCAAACGGCTTGGTCGACCGCATCAACTCTCTCGCATGCTTCGCATTGCGCATAACGGCTCTCGAAAGTTCACAACTTACCCCCGTCACCACATCTTCCTGCGGCGGCCATTGCGCGGGACTCCGCAAATGGCGCCAGTTCCGCCCACTTTCGCCAAAGGGCGCGAATCGGTGGCATTCTGGAAAAGGTGTCGAAAAAAATGCACCACGAAAAAACCCGTCAGGCGACTGTACGGAGCATTGTCAATTAAATCAAGCCCTTGTCGCCGAGGACGTGAGGCCTTCGCTCAGCTGCACTCCCTAAAAAAACCGGACGCGCCAAGGGGCCAGCCAACATTAAATTGGCCTTATGTGGACCCATTGTCAGTGTGAAACTCACGCGATTTCCGCGAAAAAGCTTGGTTAAGCTTCAGGTGGGTGCAGTGATGCTTCAATGTCATTATAGGAGGTATTTGGGAAAGGACTGCAAAATGGTGTGAAAAACTGAGGAAAGTAAGACGCAATGGCTGGGGTGTTCGTTGTTCGAATGGCGAATCTGAGGGTAAGGCTTGACAGCCCTCGCCATTCACTTATCGCGTAGATAGCGCAAACAGTGCCCCCTCAGTCGAACGCGCTCCGTGGCCGACAGCTCGCCCCAGGAACGCACGATGCCGCGACAGTGAGCCGACCCACACCGGCAATCCAAAGTCCATCCACCCTCGGAAATGGAAGTGGAGTAATCCCAACAGATCTCTTCACCCGCGGCGATGTCACGCAATGCATACAGGACGGGCTCGCCATCCGTAAAGCCGGCGTTGGCATCGCAGGAGTGGTTGACGAGATCATCCAGCAGCGAGCCGTCGGAGCAAAGCCAAAGGTCCTGGCCGATTTGAAGCGCCAGCAGGTCGTCGCTAAGGGCCGACGTCGGCAGCACACGGCCTTCCAGGGCCAGGATGCGGTGGCCGGCGTTGATTGGTTCCAGGGCAAACACACCGCGGCCTTTAAGACCGGCCGGCCTTGTTTCGAGTTTGGGGTCGCTCATGGCATTCAATTCTATGGCGCTTAATCACTGACCGTCCAACCTTTGCGGAGCGACAGCCGACGGCACGCCAATGCGGACCGGCGCGATCTGAGGCGCCGGCAAATATTCAAGCGGCAAACCCTGCGGCAGCGGCGCCAGCTTCGGCGGACCGGGCGGATCCTTGAACGTTGGCACGTCTTTTTCCAGCTGTTTTTCGGGCGGACCGCCAAGCGCCGGATAGCGCGGCGCGTTTTGATCCGGGAATACGCTCTCCGGATAACACCGCGGTTTGGCGCAGCGCCCGAGCGGGCCGACGGCCCGGCAACGTTCCTCCATGAATCGAATGCCGTGGCTCTCCAGAATGGTGCCGGTTTGCTTTTCCAGGTTGGCCAATTCCGTATTGTACTGGGCCAGGGCCTGGGCCTCGGAACTGACGGCGTTGCCCCAATCGGTGATGGCCTGGAGCACGTTGAGGAAGATTACCCGGCCGATGCGGTACTCGGCAACCTGCTGCTCCAGGTTGATCCTGGCCGCGGTGCGGGTCTCGCTAAACGCCTTGTATTGCTCGTAATACTGGGCCAGGTTGCGGACATTGCCCGACAGAATATGCAAGGCGTGGTGGCGTCCTTGGTCCAGATTCGCCCTGTCCGCAAGGAGAACCAACTCGGCGCTTCTCACATTGGCCCGGCCCTGCCGCAAACCCAACGGCACGGAGAAACTGACGCCCACCGACCAGTCGTTGAATTGGCCGCCGGTGGTTGAAATGGTGTCGCCATTCGGCGCAGTCCCCTCCAGCCCGTTCCAGCGATACAGCAAGGCAGCGTCCATCTTTGGCAGCGCTTGGTTGCGTGCGACGATCAGGTTTTGCTGGTCGGCCTCCAGAATCAGGCTCAATTCAATCAGATCGGGGCGGTACTCCTCGGCGAGACTGACGATGGCGTCCCATTTGGGGTCAAAGCGCTCAGCGGTGGGCGGCGTGGTGGGGACGAAACGCATGGGTTCCGTGGGCGGCAAGCCCATGATGTTGCGCAGCGTGTCCTCGCGCTGGAGCAGATTGGCCTCGGCCGTTACCAGCGAAGCTCTGAAATTGGACAGAGCAACCTTGGCCTGGGCAACCACCGCTTCGGGATCGAAACCCGCTTTCTTGCGGGCTTCGGCACGCGCATAAGCCGCCTGCCCTTGTTCAACCTGCTGGCGTCTGGTCCACACGTCGGTGCGGGCGAACACGACTGCCCAGTACGCTTCAACCACGCCGCGCACCAATTCCTGGACGCTGTCTTTCAATTGGAAATACGATTTTTCCGTATTGATCCGGGCGATCAGAATGGGAGCGATGTTGGCCGCAACGCCCGCCCCTTGCATGAGCGGCTGATTGAAACTCAACGTCAGACCGTTGCGCAACTGAGGATTGAGCGGCGCGGCGCCCGGCAGGAAGCGGGACGCGTCGAATTTGTCGTCAAGGCTGAGCGTGGCCCCAGTCACCATTTTCTTGGAGATCCCCAGGCCCAGCTCGTAATTATCAATCCGGCTAAACGGAATGTTGGCATGCCCAGGATTGATCAGGTCGAAAAAGGCCTGCGGGTTTTCAGTGTGAGTGAAAGTATTGGGTGCATTGATGATGGGATCGAAAGGCGCGCGGGCGACGTCGATGGTGGTGTTGGCAATAGCCGGATCATAAATCGTTTGGCCGCTGGCGACCACGTCGGTGCCAACCAGAGTCCGGATCGTGGTGGACGTTTGCAAGGCGATGCGAATGGCTTCGTCCAGCGACAGCTCTTTGTCCGGTCCCTTGGGAGCTGGACTTGAAACCGTCGCCGGCGGCGGCACATTGGGCAGCGGCGAAGTGACGATTGCCGCCGGGTCGCGAATGTCCAGCTCGCGCTGCTCGGGAATCACCAGGCGCGCAAGCTCGGGCGAGCATCCCGCGACGAGAAGCAACATCCCAGCAAGTAGCCAACCCCGCTTCATCGGGACGCTCCGAATCGCAACGATTGATATGTGTTTACTAGCCCGCCTAAATCAATAACGAGCGGCGGGGTTTATCCCCGCCGTGACAGGCGCAACTCCGTGCGCACCCGCCAATGTACATCGGCATAAGCTAGGTCGAGATTGCGGTATTTGCCGGTTTTTCCGGCAAACTGTCGGCAAGGCTGGTGGAATGGAGAACCTGCATGGCCTGGGCGTAATCGGATGTGTCCTCAACCACCAGGCCGTCGCGCAGCACGATGATGCGCCGGGCCACTTTGGCAACGTCCTGGTCATGCGTGACCAGGATCACGATGATGCCCTTCTTATCGTTCAGGTCTCGAAACAACTGAATGACTTCCTTGCTGGTTTTGGAATCGAGATTGCCGGTCGGCTCGTCACACATCAGGATGGCGGGATCGTTGACCAAGGCGCGGGCGATGGCCACGCGCTGTTGCTGCCCGCCCGAAAGTTGGCCGGGATGGTGGTCGAGCCGGTCGGCGAGGCCCACCATGGTGAGCAACTCGATAGCGCGTTGCCGGCGTTTGCGTGCCGACAGGCCGCCCTTGTAAAGCAACGGCAACTCCACATTTTCCAGGGCCGACGTGCGGGCCAATAAGTTGAAGCTTTGGAAAACGAAGCCAATGCGACGATTGCGGACAAAGGCGCGTTCATCGCTGGACAAGGTGGTGATCTCCTCGCCCGACAAGCGATAGCTGCCGCTGGTCGGGTGATCGAGGCAACCCAGCGTGTTCATGAGCGTCGATTTACCGGATCCGGAAGGACCGACCAGTGCGACCAGCTCGCCCTTGGCAATGTCGAGAGAGACGCCACGCAGGGCTTCGACCTGGACCTCTTCCAGATGGTAAACCTTGCGGATGTTGCGAAGCTCGATGACGTTCATAAATAAAAATGGTATTCAGCGTCAATCCTGCCGGATTATGGGATAGGCTACGACCCAAACTTCATCTTGGGGGCTTTTGAACTGTCGAAAGCAGGACTGCACTGTCCGCTTCAATTCCTTGACCTTGTCGGACAGCTCTTGAGCGCCAAAGGCAACCCGATAATCAATGGTGACCATCACGATCCTATCTTCAACGGGGCTTTCCGCATCGGCAGGCCACCAATATCCGCGGAATACCGCGGGCCGCACGACGGAATGAGTGTAGCCGCTCACGCCCAAACTCTGATGACGAAGTTGACTGATGTAATCCAGGACCTTGAAAAACGCCTTTTCCTCGCGTTGGTCATTCAAGGGTAGGTGACAGATGACGCGCGTGCGCTCCTCGTGCAGTCCCTTAGATGTTGCCGGCACAACCGATCTCCTGCAGGTCGCGTGATGTTATTCAATTGTCATCGCCGCAGTCGGCTGATCTCATTAGGACCCAGCTCGCTCATCGCACGCAGCCTGTAGGTTACAAAACGCAGGCCGGCCCGAGTGAAATAGGGCACCGCTTCGGCGGGCACGATAATGGATCGGCCGTCAGGAGTGTCATGCGGTAGGGTTTGAAGGGGCTCCGACCAAAGCAAATCTATGGCTGCATTCAAATCTTCGGTCGTATCGAATTTCAGAATCCTGGTGTCCTTGTACGAGCAAAGATTGGGTTTCCAGTCAACGACGCCCGACACTGGCCTAACTTGATCACCGTTGGAGGGAACCGAGGTTGGGCCAAGCTTTTTCTTCTTTGGTTTGTTGGTCGTTTTCATCGGCTGCTCCTTGACGTGCCAAGGCATCATGCGCTCATGACTTTGATTGTAGCGACACCCGTTGGTTGAAGGAAGTGAACCTTACGGATGTTGCGAAGCTGGATGACGTCACATTTTCCGCTTTAATAACGATCTCGCACGGCGCGATGTCAAGGCAGGGCCACCAAAGACACGATAAATGGAAAAGACGGCCGAAGACCGCGAGCTAATTGGTCATCAGCCGTCACGAGTTCGCAGCCTTCCATTTCGGCCAGTGCGAGGTAGATGCAATCGTAGACCGCTTGCTTGGTGGAAATCGAAACTTCCATGGCCCGAAGCAGCAAAGATGAGGAGTGGTGTAAAGCTGGCGCGGCACTGAGAATGTCATTCAAGAAAATTGCCGACTCGCCGGTCCGGATCCGCTTCTGACGTTCAGCGGACGCAAGACCGTTGGCGATTTCTGACGGAAAGATGTCCGGCGCTAACAATTCATGGATGCCAAGGCGGTACTCATCACGCAGGCGGATAGCCCTCCCGGAATCCGCTTCTGGAAGAACCCATTTGAGCGCCACATTGCTGTCGAGAACGTATTTCATGAATGATCGCGCGTTTCACGGATGAGATCGACGGCAATGTTCTGCACACCCAAAAGCTTGCGGTTTTCTTCGCGCATGCGGTCCATGCGGTCGCAGGCTGCTTTCATCTTGTCGGGCCGGCGGATGCCCTTTTCAAGGTCGTCCAGGGTTTGTTGCAATTGCGTTTTGATTTCTTGGGGAGTGCCGGGGGTGGTCTCGGTTGTAATCATGGAATCGCTCCTTTTCTCTCAGTGTAACGACTCACTGATGCGAATGTAAGCTCAGCGCCGCGCGTGGCGGGATTTCGTTCATTATTCAAAGCGCAATGCTTCAATCGGATCCAAACGACTGGCCCTCCGAGCCGGATAATACCCAAAAAACAAACCCACCGCCCCCGCGAACAACAGTGCAATTCCCGCCGCTGGCAACGACACCACCGTCGGCCACTCGCTGCCTTTGGTGACCGAGTTGATGAGTGCGGTCAGACCCACTGACGCGCCGATGCCCAGCAAGACGCCGATGCCGCCGCCGATGCCGGCCAGAATAATCGCCTCCACCAAGAACTGCCGCAGAATGTCCTTGGACCGCGCTCCAATCGCCATGCGGATGCCGATCTCGCGTGTCCGCTCGGTGACTGACACCAGCATGATGTTCATGATGCCGACGCCGCCGACGAGAAGCGAAATGCCGGCGATGGACGACAACATCAATGTCATGGTGCCGGTGATGACGCCGAGGATGTTGGCGATTTCCGTGGTGTTTTGCACCTGGAAATCAGGCGTCTCGCCTGGATGGATGCGATGGCGCTCCAATAACAGCTGGCGTATTTGGCCCTCGGCGTCCGACATTTGATCCTGCGTCCGCGCCGACACCATGATGGCGTTGACATTGTCAAAGCTGGAGCCTTGCAGCCGTTTGCGGACTGTCGTGTAGGGCAGCAGCATGATGTCGTCCTGATCGTCGCCGAACATGCTGGCGCCTTTTTTCTCCAGCACGCCGACCACGCGGCAAGGGATGTTTTTGATGCGCACAATGCGGTCGATCGGATTGCTGGTCTGGAACAGCTTGGTGGCCACCGTTTGACCAATCACGCAAACCCTGGCGGCGGAAGAAACGTCGCGCTGGGTGAAAAAGCCTCCCGTTTGAATTTGCCAGTTGCGAACCAGCAGGTAGTCCGGACCGACGCCGAGCATGTCCTTGGGTTTCCAGTTGGTGTTGCCGTAAATCACCTGGCCGCCGGCGCCCATGAGCGGCGACGACGCCAGCACGGCCGGGCATTCCCTGGCAATGGCTTCGCTGTCCTTGGCGGTCAGTGTCGGCATGACCACATCGCGCACGCCGCTGTTTCGGCTGGTGCCGGGCAATACGACAATGACATTGGTGCCCAGGTTTTGCAGTTGTCCCTGCACCAGTTCGCTGGCGCTGCCGCCCAGCGACACCATGGTTGTGACAGAGGCGATGCCAATGATGATGCCCAGCATCGTCAGCCCGGCCCGGAGCTTGTTTTTGCCCAGGGCCCAAATGGCGACGTGGATGGTGAGAAAGATATTCATGGCTAATAGCTTTCGCGAAAAGCAATTGCATCAAGTGTTGCAAAATGGCTGGAATGTGGGACGGCCTTCCCAGGCCGTCCTTGAATCCGGACGGCCCGGGAAGGCCGTCCCACCTTTTCATTGGCAATTCGGGTTGCCGCCATCGGCTTATTTCTTTATCTGAATGCCCGTCACAAGCTTCATGCCTTTTTGCAAATCGCCGCTGACCACCTCCGTGTTTTTGTTGTCGCTCAGCCCGGTGATGATTTCGATGGCCCTCAAGAACTCGCCGTCCTGCACCCACACGTGGCGGCGATTGCGCAGCCGCCGGCTCTCCGCTTTTTCCTCCGCCGAACGGCCGGCCAACGATTGCTCGTCGAAATCTTCCGATTGCGCGAAACCTTCCAATAGCTTGCGATCCTCAAGCCGGACTTGCTCCTTCTGCGGGAAAAATCGCAGAGCGGCATTGGGAATCCGCAGTTTGTCGGATCGTAACCCGACCTGGAAGGACATGTTCGCGGTCATGCCAGGGATAAGCTTCAGATCGGGATTGGGCACCGACACGATCACGGGATAGGTGACCACGTTTTGAATGGTCGTAGAGTTCTGGCGAATTTGGTGGATCTTGCCTTCAAATAATTCGTTGGGATAAGTGTCAATCGTGAAACGCACCGGGATTTCCTTGAGCTGTGACTCCAATTGCGCCTCACGAATCAGGCTGATGTCGGACTCGTCCACCGACGCATAAACATAAACCTCCTTGCGCAGATCGGGCGCGACGACGAACAAGTCGGGCGTTTGAAACGAAGCCGCCACGGTTTGCCCCGGGTCGATTTTGCGGTCGATGATGACGCCGTCCACGGGCGAGCGGATAACTGTGTATTCGAGATTGGCGTTGGACGTGTCAAGGACGGCCTCCGCCTGCAGAACCGTCGCCTTGGCGAATTCCAGCTGAGCTTTCAGCGACAGGCGATTGAACTTGAATTGGTCCATCTCCGAATCGGAGATAAAGCCCTTGTTTTGAGAACGCAGGGCGAGGGCCCGTTCCTCGTCGTTGATCGCTTGCTGCAGCTTCGCCTCCGTCTGCTTGACATTGAACTGTTGCATGTCCAAGGAAGCCTTGTCGCGGGCCACGGCTGCCAAATAAATGCGTTGATCGATGGTGGCCAGGATCTCGTTTTTTGCCACCTCCTGGTTGAAATCCACCTTGATGCTTTCAATCGGGCCGGAAACAAAGGTGCCCACCGTGACCAGCCGGACGGGCTTCACCGTACCGGTGGCATTGACGACGGCGACGATCTTGCCCTGGCTGACTTCGACCTCGCGGTAAGTCACCTGGTTACGTTCCTTCCAGCGCGCCGCACCCGGACCCATGGCCAGCCAGCACACCACTCCCACAATGCCAACGACAATCGACCAGCGGATGAGTCGTTTCATGACAGCCTCGTTGTAGATCTTGGAAAGAAGGAAGAAACGGCCGCGCACGCCGAATGGTAGTTTACCAAGGCGGAAGGCAATCAGCAGATAATACCGTGGCA
>DASRAT010000925.1:0-3962 GCA_035638015.1 Gemmataceae bacterium
CCGGCATCATGACCAATAACGAAGAGTGGAGCCGTCGTGTATTGGCCGCCGCCGACCGTGCTGGCGAGAAAGCCTGGCCGCTGCCGATGGATGCGCTCTTCAACGACAAGATCAAAAGCAACGTCGCCGACATGAAAAACACCGGTGGCTCGCGTTGGGGTGGCGCTATCACAGCGGCTAAATTGCTGGAGGAATTCGTCGGCAATGTGCCGTGGGCGCACCTGGACATCGCTGGGCCGGCGTGGTTGGAGTATGAGACCAGCTGCCATGACGTAGGTGGCACGGGGTGTTTTGTGCGGACGTTGGTTGAGCTGGCTTACGATTATTCGACCTGAGCAATCTTTTGCAGGCCTTGATCGTCTTCATTAGAGGGAGTTATTCTGTTCGCACCTTCCAAACAAGGACGCCATCTGATGCAACGATGCAATATGCTCGTCGCGGCCAGTGTTCTTTGCCTGTTCGCCAGCGCCGTCACGGCGAATGGGCAGCAACCCGACAATCCCAACCCCGACACTGCAACGCTCGTCAAAGGCAACAACACCTTTGCTTGCAATCTCTACGGCCAACTCAGCAATGCCGAAGGAAACTACTTTTTCTCCCCCTATAGCATTTCCACCGCGCTGGCGATGACCTACGCCGGAGCTCGCGGGGACACCGCGGCTGAGATGGCAAAAACGCTCCACTTCCCCATCGATCAAGGCAAGCTGCATCGCACTTTTTCAGAAATGATCAACGACATTCATGGCAAAAAGGCCAATCAAAGCTATGAATTGATAACGGCGAACCGCCTGTGGGGCCAAAAGGGCTTCACCTTCCAACCCGCATTCCTCAAAATCGCCAACGACCAATATGGAGCCGGCTTCAAAGAAGTCGATTTCATAGACGAATCCGAAAAGGCCCGCCTCACTATCAACGCCTGGGTTGAAGAGCAAACCAAACAGAAAATCAAGGAACTGCTAAAACCTGGCATTCTCAATCAAGATTCGCGGATAGTGCTAACCAACGCCATTTACTTTAAGGCCTCCTGGACAGAACCCTTCCTTGCTCAGCTGACCAAGAACGACGAGTTCAAGTTGCCTGGCGGCAAGGTAATCTCTGATGTGCCAATGATGCACAAGACTTTGCCCTTGGGCCAATACGTCGATCAGGACGGGTTAAAGGTGCTTGCCATGCCGTATGGAAAGAAGGAATTGTCGATGATTGTGCTGCTGCCGAAAACCGTTGACGGCCTTCCGGAGCTTGAAAAGACGCTCGTCACCCGTGGACCGGATTATTTGAGTGAATTGTTTGGAAAGCTAACAGACACCCACGTTAGCGTAGTGCTGCCAAAGTTCAAGCTGACGAGCCAATTTCGGCTCGATGAGAAACTTAAGGCGTTGGGCATGCGAATCGCATTCAACGAAATACTCGCCGATTTCAGTGGCATGACAACTGACGACAAGCTACACATCACAGCCGTGGTTCACCAAGCATTTGTGGACGTTTACGAGGCCGGCACAGAGGCCGCGGCCGCAACCGCTGTCGTAGGCGGAGGCCAGGGCGGCGGAGGTCCAGGGGTGAAACCCATCGAGTTCCGCGCCGACCACCCCTTCCTCTTCCTGATCCGCGACAACCGCACCGGCAGCATTCTGTTCATGGGCCGCGTGATGAATCCACAAAGTTAACCCCTGGCACGCTGATTGCATTTGTGAGGCACAGCATCGACGCCGTATTTGACCAATTCACAAGGAGATTTGTAATGCACCAATTTATGTTCAGCACCCTGGCCGCCGGCACACTGCTGTTGGCCGCGGCGGCCTTCAGCGTCGCCCAGCCGCCCGCGAAAATCAACCCCGACGCCGCCGCGCTCGCCAAGGGCAACAACGCCTTCGCCGGCAATCTTTACGGCCAACTCAGCAGCAAAGACGGCAACCTCTTTTTTTCCCCCTACAGCATTTCCAACGCCCTGGCCATGACCTATGCGGGGGCCAAGGGCAAAACCGCGTCCGACATGGCCGCCACGCTGCAATTTCCCTTTGACGAAAACCGTCTGCATGCCGCCTTCGCGGACATGATCAAGGAGATCAATCAGCCTGGCAAAAAACGCAAGTATCAACTGTCCGTCGCCAATCGTATTTGGGGTCAGAAAGATTACGGGTTCCTGCCGAACTTCCTGGAATTGTCCAAAACCGCATACGGAGCCGGCCTGCAAGAACTCGATTTTCAAAAGGCCACCGAGCAATCGCGCAAGACGATCAACGACTGGGTTGCCAAGGAAACCCAAGACAAAATCAAGGACCTCCTCCCCGAGGGCAGCCTGGCCAACGACACCCGAATGGTGCTGACCAACGCCATCTATTTCAAAGCCAACTGGGCCGAGGCGTTCAATGCCAAGGCGACCAAGAAGGAAGATTTCAAGGTCGGCGCGGACAAGAAGATCAAGGTGGACATGATGAAACAAACCGAGATGATGAGCCTGCTCCAGAACGATGAATTCCAATTGCTTGAGATTCCATATGAGGGCCGCGAACTGTCCATGCTGGTGCTGCTGCCGCGCAAGGCGGATGGGTTGGCTGCCGTGGAAAAACAACTGACGGCCGACAATCTTCAAGAATGGGTCGGCAAAATGAAGCGTTACATGGTCACGCTGAGCCTGCCCAAATTCAAGTTCACCACGGAAATCAAACTCAAGGATACACTGACGAAAATGGGTATGGGCCTGGCGTTCACCGAAAAGGCCGATTTCAGCGGCATGGCTAGCCGGGAGAAGCTGTTTATCGACGCGGTGATCCACAAGGCGTTCGTGGCGGTGGATGAAAAAGGCACCGAGGCGGCTGCTGCCACGGCGGTCACCATTCGGCCCACTTCCGCACCGGTCGGCCAGGCGGCGACGTTCCGGGCCGATCATCCTTTTGTCTTCGTGATCCGTGACAATCGCACGGGCAGCGTGCTGTTCATGGGTCGCGTGGTCAATCCGTAATTGCAACACTAGCCGGAAGCGAGAGCGACGGGGTTTTCCGTCGCTCTCGCTTCCGGCTCGTTGTTTTTCTTTTTTGAAAGGAACACGAGTCCATGCGTTACATCACCATTTGCAGTGCAGTGCTTGCGAGTATGGCGGCCATCGCTATTTTGTGCGATCACGCCACCTTGGCACACCAAGCCCAGAAAAAAGAAACACTCCTCATCACCGGCGTCATCGACTGCAAAGACAAAGGTGAGTTCGACGCCGACACCATTGTGACGGTCGAACTTCGCGACACCAGCTTGGCGGATGCCAAGGCCGTCACCATCGCCAAGCAGACAATCAAGGATCTCAAGAAGTTTCCCATCCCGTTTGAGATCGCCTACGACCCCGCCGCGATTCAGGCCAAAAACACGTATAGCCTGAGCGTTCGCATCACCACCAAGGAGCGGCTCGATTACATCAATGACACGCAAATTGCCGTCATCACTCGCAATGCGCCCACCATCGATGTGAAGGCGATGGTGATCCGTGTCATGAAAAACAAATAGAATACACTTCGTGTGACGCCTTTGGAGTGCGGCGACTAGCCGCCGCTTTTTGGCGGCTGCAATCAAAAGGCGATTTCACTTCCCCAGATGCGATTGCAAACAAGCTGCATTTGCGCGTCCTAAAAAGCGGCGACTAGTCGCCGCACTCCAAAGCGCTCGGTGAAAATGATGCAAGTCTGTCTGTTCGACATCGACGGCACCCTTCTCAATTCCGGCGGGGCCGGCAAAGCGGCCATTGAAACTGCCCTGGTTGAAGATTTCGGAGTGACGCTTCGAAAAGAAGTGCCCTATAGCGGCCGCACCGATCCGTCGATTGGCCGTGACCTGCTGCAATTTCATGACATTGAACACACGCCGGACAATTGGCAACGCCTGGTTCGCGGTTATTTGGCACGTCTGCCTGACACTCTATCCCGATTAAGAGGCAACGTACTGCCGGGCATCCATTTGCTTCTTGAGGCGCTGCGGGA
>DASRAT010000926.1:0-2916 GCA_035638015.1 Gemmataceae bacterium
CGCCGAGGCAGCCCGGCAGCTGGGTGCCGACATCCGCGAGGGCGTGCAAGTCGAAAAACTGATCGTCGAAGGCGGCAAAATCGCCGGTGTGCAAACCAATGAAGGGCGTTACGACAGCCGCTGTGTCATTCTGGCAACGGGACCGTGGGCAGGGCAGCTCGCCAAGCAAGCGGGGATCAAATTGCCGGTGCAGGCGTGCAGGACACAGGTGGCGTTGTTCCGCAAGCCATGTGAGTTCGGCCGCCGCTGTGCCATTTACGGCGATTTCGTCCAGGGACTATACTTCAAGCCAACCCACGGCGACATGGTTCACGCCGGCAGCGTGGCCGGCGAAGAGGTTAACGATCCGGTTGATCCCGATAACTACAATGAAGCGGCCGACGGCGCCTGGCTGCCCGGTATACGCCAGCGTCTGAGTCGTCGCTATCCGGGCATGCACCGCGGTTACGGTCGCGGCGGTTACGGTGCACTCTACGCCATCACACCCGACTGGCACCCCATCCTTGACAAGCTGCCTGGCATCGAAGGCGGTTACTGTGCCGTCGGCTTCAGCGGCCACGGCTTCAAGATGTCGCCCATCGTCGGCCAACTGATGACGGAAATGGTCGTGGACGGCAAGGCCAGCGCTTTGGACATCGCACCGCTGCGATTCGCTCGCTTTGACGAAAACGACCTGGTCAAAACGCCTTATGCTTACGGCGTCATGGGTTAATTCCTTCGTGGGACGGCCTTCCCAGGCCGTCCGGGACGGCCTGGGAAGGCCGTCCTACAAAACACCAATCACGTCAGATGATCAATACCGCTTGCCTTTCCGCTTCCCCGCGCCCGTAGAATGGAATAGGCGCCGGAACAGAAAGGCAACAAATCATGTACGAAGTTCAAGTCAAACGACAACACGCACTTTGGCCGCAAGCCATATTGTTGGTGTTCGCCTTGCTCATGGGCGGAATTGCTCTGGCCTGGCATTATGGCCCCGCCATGATCAGCCAAATGCGCGGCAATCCTTCCGCAAACTTGCGCGAGGTCAAATATCGCGCCGGTGTCTACGAAAATGAAAAATCCCTCAACGATCTGTACAAACGTGTCAAACCGTCGGTCGTCAATGTCACCTCCATGACGGTCCAGCGGGATTCGTTCACGCGCAACATCGAGCGCATCCCCAAGGGCATGGGCACCGGCTTTGTGTGGGACAAAGAAGGCCGCATCGTCACAAACTACCACGTCATTGAAGGCGCGTCTGCCGCCGTGGTGACGCTCGACGACGGCAGCAAATATCAAGCCCAGCTAGTCGGGGTTAGCCGGCAGTGGGATCTGGCGGTGCTGCGCATCAACGCCCCGGCTGACAAGCTGTACGCCATCGACATCGGCGAATCGAAAGACCTGGTAGTGGGCCAAAGCGCCTACGCCATCGGCAATCCGTTCGGCCTCGACCAATCTCTCGCATCCGGCATCATCAGCGCACTGGATCGCGAAATCGAATCGCGTGCCGGCGTCAGCATTCCGGGTGTGATTCAAACGACGGCGCCCATCAATCCCGGCAACTCCGGGGGCCCGTTGCTCGACAGCGACGGTCGCCTGATCGGCGTCAATACTGCTATTCTTAGCCCTTCGGGAGCCTGGGCGGGAATTGGTTTTGCATTGCCTGTGGATCGTGTCAATGAGGTGGTGACGCAGATCATTAACAGCAGATAATGACGTAGGACGGCCTGGGAAGGCCGTCCTACATCACGCTGCTCAATGCCTGCCCAATCTTTTGGAAAACCTCGTCCCAATCAAACAGACGTGTTTGGCGAAACAGCCTCATCGTGGGATACCACGGACTGTCCTCCCGCTCCAATAACCAGCGCCAATCCGGCACGAATTGCGTAGCAAGCCAAACCGGCACGCCCAAGGCGCCAGCCAGGTGCGGAATGGCCGTGTCGGAGGTGATTACAAGGTCGAGATTTTTCATGATGGCGGCCGTGTTCATGAAAGCCCCTGTGCTGTCCAAACGGTCGCCAAAATTGAGCACGCGCAAATCGCCTGGCAAGTCGCGCAGTTGCTCCGTACCAGTGCCTTTTTGCAGGCTGACGAGATGAACGCCTTCACGTTTTGCCAGCTGAGCGAAGTGGATTAGCGGAATGGAACGCAACCGGTCGCCGGGGTACAGCGCTTGCCCCTGCCAGGCGATGCCAATCTTGAAACCCTTCAGCGGCGCCAGCTCGCGCCGCCACTGCTCCACCAGGGCGGCATCGGCTTGCAAATAAGGCACATTTTTAGGGATCGTGCCCGCGGTAGTTCGAAAAATGCAAGGCAGGCTGGGCAGCGCTGCCTCCACATCAAATTCGGGTAACTTACTGCCTGAAGCAACCAACTGATCGATGCCCGCCGCGCTTTCAAGCAAGGGGATTAACGATTTCGGGCATTCCACGATGACCCTGCCGCCGCGCTGCTTTACCAAAGGGGCATAACGGATGAAGTGCAAAGTATCGCCAAAGCCCTGCTCTGCATGAAGCAAGACGGCCCTGTCCTCCAGAGACGAGCCGTCCCAATGCGGTTGGGAAAAAGTGCGGTTGGCATAGCCGGTGCGTTTCCAGCGCCAGGTATAACCCGGCCAGCCGCGCTCAAAATCACCTTGCAGCAGAAGCAGCAGCGACCGGCTCAAGTGGCCTTCACCATAATCTGGATTACGAGCCAGGGCCTGGTCAAAAGCGGCATGAGCATCGTCGAATTTGCCCATGTCTTTGAGGACGTTGCCAAGATTGTTGCGTGCGTCCAAGTGGTCGGGTTGTAATTCCAGCGTTCGGCGGTAACAGCCCAGTGCCTCATCAAACCTTGCTAACTTGGCGAGGACGACGCCCAGGTTGTAATGGCCTTCCGCATGATCGGGGCGTGATTGCAACGCCTTCTGGTAATGCACCATCGCCTCCTCATAGC
>DASRAT010000927.1:0-9326 GCA_035638015.1 Gemmataceae bacterium
AGTTCCAGAACTTCGCTCCAATTGGTCATGATTCTCCCGCCTGTCTCGATCCGTGTCCTCGAATGTGTTGTTCCAGCAACGGCAGCGTTACCCGGCGGCTTACGCCGCTCGGCTCGCCAAGGATCAATGGCGAAAAACGCACACGAAACCAACGGCATGAGCCATCGGTGTCGCAATGTGGCGATGCTGGAAAACGATAGTTGGTGGTAGATAGCGGCTGAGAAGCCGGCTTACCTGCCTCGTAACATCGCGTGCATTCCTCTAACGCTCGGCAAACTGCCGGTTGGCATTGGCCGCATGGCCAATCCCAGGCGCGTTAGCCCGGGCGAACAAATTCGCCCCTGGGCCTGGCAGGCCGGCATAAACCAGCGCTGCCATGAGGAATGGCGACTTGCGAGGACGCCACCGAGGTCTGCGAGCCGACCGGCTCGGGGTACCGCGGTACCGCTCTTTGTGGCGGTATACCGCGGCGCCGAATCGGATTCGGGTTGCGCAGGCTTCGAGGAAAGGAGCCGTTTGGCAGACAGGACGACCGCACGATCCCCGAGGCCGGCCTCGATGGAAGCCATGCTCAGCTGGACATTCACGTTGTCGCGAACGACACGGACGCCACGCAGCACCACGGATTCCAAATTCAGCTCGATCATGGGAACCTCCGACAGTCGTTGTTGGGCGGAGCAGTGTGCTCGCCCGATTCCCTCACAATGGAGGGCTTGTGGAAAGACGTTGTAGATCAAATCCTCTGATACATCATTGCGGTATCCAAATCAATAGGCGCGGCACGCCCACCGGGAGCATGCCTTCCGAGATTAGACACCGACGAAAACCAACAGGTTCGCGCAAAAAAACAAAATCTAATAGTTTGGACCAACCTGCTACCGTGGCCCAATCTCCATTATGCCATAAAGATGGAATTGCCGCAGGGGCAAAACGCCCAAAGCAGTGGTTTTTCATCAAAAAACCTTGTGCGGGCACTTTAGTCGAAGGTCACTTATCCAATGATGTAAGTCATGTTTGTTGCACTTGGCAGGTACGCTGGGCGGGCAGTCACGGGGCGAACTTGCGAGCGGCGTCGCGGCACCCCTATAATGGAGTGCACGCTCCGTGAACTCGTGACTCCCCGGGGGAGGATTAGCGTATGGCAGCCGATTCGCCGCGCAAAACTGCGTCTGTCTGCCTTAATCGGCGGCTGGGGGGGATTTTGTTGGCGGTTGCTGGCGCGAGTTTCATTGTCACCGGTTTTTGCAGCGCCTACGGCAACGACGAGCCGAAAGACGGTTTGTTTATCACCGTGCCCAATCCCATCACCGACACGGCGGTTTCACAAATTGAACTGCGCATCAAGGACGCAGTGGAGCGCGAAAAACGGCCGATCAAGGTCGTTGTCTTTGACTTCAATCCTAACGGCAAACCTGCCGGCACCGGCAACATCTATCCGTGCATGAATCTCAAGAATCTCATCAACAAACTCAATCGCGGCCAATACCAGAAAATCGGCAGCGTGCAGACCGTTGCCTATGTGCAAGAGGAAGTGACCGATCATACTGTCCTGCCGGTGTTGGCCTGCCGGGAGATTGTGATGTCGAGCAAGGGCAAGCTCGGCCACATTCTGGGCGGCCCGGAAGCGCTGGACAAGGACGGCATTCAAGCTTATGAGGAAGCGGCCAAGCCGTGGGCGATTCCGAGTCTGCTGCCCAAGATGAAAGAGCTGTCCAAGAACGCATCGATGTTTGAAGTCGATGAGGCCCAAAAGATCGGCTTGTGCAAAGCGAAAATTGAAACCCGCCAAGGGGTACAGGACCTGTATGGTCTGCCGCCCTGGAGCCTGCGCGAAGATGCCCTGGTGGGCCGCACGCCCATTGTGTGGCGGATCATGGTAAGTGGAGCGCTCAATCCCAGCAAGCTCGGTTCGCTGGAGCGGCGCATTAATGACGCCATTCGCGAGAAGGCCAACGTCATCATTCTCGATCTTGATTGCGACGGCGGCGAGACCATCGACGCCCTCGGCATGGCGGAAAAATTGCGTAATTTGACCGATTTCAGCGGCGTGTGGCCTGTCAAGACAATTGCTTATGTCCCAGCCGGCCGATCACTCGGCGCCGCGACATTCCTGGCCCTGGGCTGCTCCGACATAGTGATGCACCCCGAAGGCAAAATTGGCGGCTTCGATTACTTGCGCGGCACCGATGCCAAGGACCTGGCGATCAAGCAAAAGATGCTGGTGGAACTGGCCAAATCCCAGGGCTATCCCGAGGGCGCGTTCCAGGCGATGCTCGATCCGGCTCAGTTTCTCAGTCTCGACGCGAAGGCGGCCAAGGAAAGAGGGATCGCACGTTTCGATGATGTCACCGAGGCCAAGGTGTTGTATGAGCGCTACGGCATAGAACCGAACCAGGTGCAGGCCTCGCGCGACAACTGGCTCGACAACATCGCCGCGTTTTTCCGCAACCCCATTGTCAATATCTTGCTGATCACGATTGGCGTCGCGGGCCTGATCCTGGAGCTGAAGATCCCCGGCTTCGGCGTGCCGGGCATCGTGGCGGCAATCTGCTTTGTGCTGTTCTTTTGGTCGCACGCCTTCGCCGGGCAATCGAGCTGGGAGTTCACGCTGCTGGCGATTTTGCTGTTTATCCTCGGTTTGGCGTTGTTGGGCGTTGAGATCTTTTTGTTGCCTGGTTTCGGCGTCACCGGCATTAGCGGCATTGTGCTGATCATTGTCAGCCTGGTGCTGGTGCTGCTGGAGCAGATGCCTTCCACGTCGCAGCAATGGCTGAATGTCGGCGGCGCCCTCATGACCGTGAGCGTCGGCCTGATTGCGGGCATGACGGCGGCATTTGTCATTGCGCACTTTCTGCCCAGCATTCCTTACGCCAACCGTTTGATGCTGGCGCCGCCCGAGGAGCCACAGCATGTCGCCGAGGTGGCGCTGACGCAAGAAGGCCTGGAAGCCTCGGCATTGATGGGTGCTATTGGCGTGGCAAGGACCACGCTGCGGCCCGCCGGCACAGCGCAATTTGGCGAACAGTTTCTCGACGTTAGCGCTGAAGGCGATTTCGTTAACGCCGGTGCTCGCGTTCAGGTCATTCAAATCGAAGGGAATCGGATTGTGGTGAAAGAAATTCAATAGTCCGGCGTCCGGCATCCGGTGTCCGATGTCAAAACCATCGGGCTGCCTTGACGCCGGACACTGGACTCCGGACATCGGACTATTTAGATGGACACCCTGACCATCGCCTATGCCCTGATTGCCGTCGGCCTGGTATTGATGGCGGCGGAGTTGTTTGTGCCGACGCATGGCGTTTTGCTCGCCCTGGGTGTCGGCGCGGGCATCATCGGCGTGGCGATGACCTTTAGTTACGGCCTGTCCACGGGCGTAATGACACTTTTGGTGCTGCTGGTGGTAGTGCCCATTTTCGGCGGCTTGCTGATGCGGCTGTGGCCGAAAACGCCGATGGGCAAGCATCTCTTCCTGCCGGAACCTGATGATGACGCAGTCGCCAATATGCCGGTTAACCTGGAGCTTGAACAGCTCCTCGGCCGCTATGGCAAAAGCCTCTCGTCCCTGCGTCCGTGCGGTTTGGTTGAGTTCGATGGCCGCCGAATAGATACCATGACTAACGGTGAGATGATTGAACCGAATCAATGGGTGCGCTGCGTCGACATCAAGGGGGGACACGTGATTGTCCGCCAGGCGGACGCGCCGCCCGATCTGGGAACGATGGACACTGAGTTGTTTGGACGCTGAGCCGCAACCGGCTGGTGCCCTGGAGAAACGTATGAATCTCGCATTGTTCGCGCAACAAAAAGGCGCCGACTGGGTGGAAAGCAATATCGGCTGGCTGATCGCCGCCATCGTGGTGGTGCTGATCGCCATCTTCGTTCTGGTGATTTTCTTCAGTTTCGTGCGTTTGTGGATACAAGGTCTGTTGACTGGCGCCCGCATCACCATGTTGGACCTGATCGGCATGAAACTGCGGAACGTCGATTATGCCATGATTGTGCGGCAGAAAATCGCCCTGATCCAGGCCGGCGTCAAACTCTCGACACAGGACCTGGAAGCCCATTACCTGGCTCGCGGCAATGTGCCCAAGACCGCTGCCGCCGTGATCGCCGCTCACAAGGCCAAGATGGAACTGCCCTGGAAAGACGCCGCCGCCATCGACCTGGCCGGCCGAGATATCCTCGAAGCGGTACGCACGTCCGTCAATCCGAAAGTCATCGACTGTCCCGATCCCAATAAAGGCAAGCAGACCCTCGACGGCGTTTGCAAAAACGGCATCCAGTTGCGGGCGCGAGCCAGGGTGACGGTGCGAACCAAGCTCGAACGCCTGGTCGGTGGCGCCACCGAGGAAACGATCATTGCCCGCGTCGGTGAGGGCATCGTCAAGGCCATCGGCAGCGCCGAGCATCACACCGATGTGTTGGCCAATCCCAATCTCATCTCCCAGGCGGTGCTGAAAAACTCGCTCGATTCGCAAACGGCATTTGAAATCGTGTCCATTGACGTAGCCGAGATCGACGTGGGCGAAAACATCGGCGCCCTGCTGCAAGCCAACCAGGCCAAGGCCGATTTGCAAGTCGCCCAGGCCCTGGCCGAAAAACGCCGGGCCGCCGCCGTTGCGCAGGAGCAGGAGATGCGAGCCCGCGTCGAGGAGAATCGGGCCAAGGTGGTCGAAGCGGAGGCCCAGGTGCCGTTGGCCATCGCCCAGGCTTTCCGTGATGGCCGGTTGGGCGTCATGGATTATTACAATCTCCGCAATCTTCAATCGGACACCGAAATGCGCAATTCCATTGCCGGCGGCGCCGATCGTCAGCGGACGGAGAAATAGCGCCATGGGCAATATCTGGATTCTGATTGTTATTGGCGTGACCGCGATGATTATCGGCACGCTGCTACGCGGACAAAAGCAGCCACGGGGTTCCATCTTCCAGCGGCGGCGGGATGAGTTTGACATGCCGCCGCGTCAGGACTTTCAGGCCGCGCCGCCCACGCCGTCGCGCCGCCGCATGCAGCCGCCGCCATTGCCCAAGGTCCGCATCACGGAAGTGCAGGAAGTCATACCCATCGCCAAGCCGGCTCCGTCACAAGGGCGCGAACCGCCGCCGGCGCTCGGGCCGACGGCTACTGTGCAAAGGAATCCGCAAACGCAAGCCACCGCTCAGGTGGTCGCCATGCTCAGGCATCCCAAAACACTCCGGGCCGCGATGTTGCTCCACGAGGTGCTTGGTCCGCCCGTTTGCCGCCGGCGCTTGCCGGTCGCCTACGCTCCCAATATGCCGTCCCGATAAGCTGGGAAAGAGCTTGGGTATCTCGATAACCTTTTCCGGCCACGCGGCCGGCCTGTCGGCAAAGCTCGCCGCCGACTTGAGAGATTTTCGCCTGCCCCTTGAAACGGGCGCTATAATACATCGCGAGCACGGGTTGCTGGCGGAAACCAACGCCATGTTTGATGCGGAACTGTTAACTACCTTGACCTTGCTCGCGGCCGCCGTGCTGAGCGGCGGCCTCGCCATCTACGCGGCCTATCGCTGGTATCGCACCCTGAAACAACCCGCTTCGAGCACGCGCGACGATCTCGCTCAGCTCCGTCGCGCGCTCAAGGAGCAACGCCTCGATCCCGATGAAGCCGCCCGCATCTTGGCGGCGATTGAGCGACAAAAGAGTCACGAAGACTAGGAGACAGAGAGACAGGGAGACAAGGAGACAGGGAGACATATTGATGCGACGTTCAAAAGGGTGTGACTGCGCGTTCCAATATCTCCGTGTCTCCATGTCTCCTTGTCTTCCTGACTCCTTGTCCAAAGCAACGTGTCCTCCGCGCCAATTGTGTCGGGTGCGCGGAGGAAGTGGACAATGCCTCTTGCGGCTGTTAGCAAACACTGGGTAGAATGGATAAACTGCTTGCGTGTTTGCCGTGTGAATCGTAGAATTCGCAGAAGACACGACGAAGCCTGTTGAGACTTCTCCCATCAACAGGATTTTTCCACCGGCAGCAATGGGGAGCAGCATGATGTGGTTCCGCCGGCGGGCGTCGTTTCTCACAACTAGCCGAGTTTTCCTAACCCGAGACATTCCAGGAATCATTCCACCCCGGCCCTTTTCCGGCCTGGGCAGCGTCATCCGAAGGAGTTTGCATGCCGACTAAAGAGACCGGCTCGGGCACTGGTGGGCGCCGGCCCACAGGGAACACCGGACGGAACCGCAATGCCTATTGTTCCTTCTGCCGCAAAAGCTATCGCGACGTCGGCCCGCTCGTCGAGGGGCCCGGCGATGTCTATATCTGTGGCGAATGCATCGAGCTGTGCCAGTCGATCATCGACCAGGAAAAACGCCGACGCAACGTCACCCGCAGCGTCGTCACCAATATCCCCTCGCCGCGATCGATCAAGGACAAGCTCGATCAATATGTCATCGGCCAGCATCACGCCAAGAAAGTGCTGAGCGTGGCCGTGCATAACCACTACAAACGTCTCAGCCTCGGCGACGAAGGCCACCGCGACGTCGAAGTGGACAAGAGCAACATCCTGCTCATCGGCCCGACCGGCAGCGGCAAGACATTGTTGGCCCGCACCCTGGCCCGCATCCTGGACGTGCCCTTCGCCATCGGCGACGCCACCACCCTGACCGAAGCCGGCTATGTCGGTGAGGACGTTGAGAATCTCCTTCTAAAACTGCTGCACGCCGCCGATTTCGATATTGAAGCGGCCCAGCGCGGCATCATCTATATCGATGAAGTCGACAAAATCGCCAAGACCACGCAAAACGTCAGCATCACCCGCGACGTCAGCGGCGAAGGCGTCCAGCAAGCGTTGCTCAAAATGCTGGAAGGGACCGTCAGTAACGTCCCCCCGCAGGGCGGCCGCAAACACCCGGAACAGCAATATATCCAGGTGGACACCAGCAACATCCTGTTCATCTGCGGCGGCACCTTTGTGGGCCTGGACAACCTGATCGCCCGTCGCGTCGGCCGCAAGACCATCGGCTTCGGCAGCAACCCGATGGCCCGCGAACATCAGATGGGCGAATTGCTCAGCAAGGTCAATAGCGACGACCTACTGCAATTCGGCATGATCCCCGAGTTCATCGGCCGTCTCCCTGTCCTGGCCCCGCTCGACCCGCTCGACGAGGATTCGCTGGTCCGTATCCTGCAAGAGCCGCGCAACGCTCTTGTCAAGCAATACCAGAAGCTGTTCGAGATGGAAGGCGCCGAAGTCGAGTTCCAACCGGCAGCCCTCAAGGAAATCGCCCGCAAGGCCAAGATGCGCGACACCGGCGCCCGCGGCCTGCGCAGCATCGTCGAAGAAGTCATGACCGACATCATGTACGAGTTGCCGGACATGGAGTCGAAGGGGAAATACGTGGTCACCGACAAGGTCGTCCGCGGCGAGCAACCCTTGTTTGACAAGATCCCGACCCCGGACAAAAAGAGTGCCTGAGCCGCTCCCACCGCAACAACTCTTCAACCAACGGGCAGAGAGCCAATCTCTCTGCCCGTTTTTTTTTCCCGCTCTACAACGAGTGCCACTGCTTGACGGACGCCGTCCGGGACTGCGCGAAAAGTCAAGCCGAGCCTGGCGTCCGTCAAGCAGTGCCACGCCGCTCAAGCATTCCGAGGTTTGGCTGGGTAATCGCGACAGCGTTCAAACGCATACATCACAACGCCAAGTGAAAATGGATTTGCGTTGAAGACCGTGAATGGGCTGTTACTATAGGGCTGAAAGACTATGAATTATGTGTTCGGCAGCTTGTGAAAAGCAGCTGGGTATCATGGCATATTGGCTAACTGTCGATGCGGCGTGCGACCGGGTCATCACGGCGTTATCATTTATCATCGAGGGGCGAGCCGTGGGCTTTCCAGGCTTTGGCCTTGCGGTATCTGACGGCGTATTCCGAATTGATGTCGAGTATCCGTCCCATGTGCCGAATGATGATTTAGGGCAAGAGGTGGTTAACCGCGCTATACAAAGCGTTGATAAATTAATCGAAACCGAATCTGCCTACGCCGCAGCCCTGTCTCACTTACCGCGTCGGATCGCACTGGTATACTCCGATAAAATGGGAGAAGTGGAAGTTGCACGCGTCTCAAAAGGCGCGATTACGTGGATCGCCGCCGATCGGCGTGGTGGCACATCCGAAATGGGCGGCACGCCGTGAAAGCCCGCGCAGCCTTCGCTCGCGGCGCGTAATCGAAGGGCGTGCTGAAGCGCCCGGCGCGATGACCCCATTGCTAGGAACGCAGCGCGTACTGATAAAGGGTTTTTGGCGTGCGCTTCCGCCGAAGATGCCGCGGGTCACTGATCTGGACCGGCCA
This sequence comes from Gemmataceae bacterium, assembly GCA_035638015.1. Taxonomy (GTDB): domain Bacteria; phylum Planctomycetota; class Planctomycetia; order Gemmatales; family Gemmataceae; genus DASRAT01. The sequence goes on from DASRAT010000927.1 coordinate 8,313, forward strand.
GCCGTTGTCAAACTGGATTGACCAATGACGCGAAAACGTCTTGAGTTCTTCATTGGACACACGCCAGTGGGGTATTTCCGCGAACGCGGTTATCCAATAGTTCCTGGGCGCTATCGCTATACGCCGTATCGCGGAGTTGGCCACATGCGACTTGTTCGAGGTCTGCGCAAGGGCAGCACAGTTGAATGCTGGTTTTCGCGCCACCGACAGAAAACTCCGCTGATGATCAGTCGGGAAGATGTTGTCGAAGGCCAACGCGAGTATTGCTGGTTCGTCGTGGTTTCTGAATTGGGGCCGGCGAGTGGCACATCCTAAATGGGTGGCACGCATTGATAGCACGCGCAGCCTCCGCTCGCGACGCGTAATCGAAGGGCGTGCCGAAGCACCCCGCGCGATGATCCCATTGGTAGGCATGCAGCGTGCTCTGATAAATTTGGTGGCCACCCCGCCCGCCGTGTTTTGCCAATGCTCAATTGTTCGTAGGAGATCGGCCGTGGATCCTTCAATTATCATCATGTGGGCCGTTTGCCTCGGTGTCGCATGGCTGATCTTCGCCAGCCTCACGGGCGCAGACGAATGGTTAAGGGCGCTGCTTGGCAAAAACAAAAACCAAGAATTGGAAGAGCGCGTCGAGAAACTGGAAAAACGCCTCGATGAGCTTACCAAGAAGTGATGTTTGAAGCGGGATTGCCATGCTTTGAAAACGCCTAAACCTCGCAAACCAGGCACATGCGTTTCACATCAATGAGCCAAATCCCCCGCACCTTTGGGCGGTTCGCGCCGGCCATAAAAGCTGTAGAGCATCGGCACCAAGTTCATTACCAGAAGCGTCCCCAGCATGCCGCCCACGACGACGATGGCGAGCGGACGCTGGGATTGTGAGCCAATCCGCGTGGACAACGCCGCCGGCAACAGGCCCAAAATGGCGGCCAGTGCGGTCATGGTCACAGGCCGCACCATTTGCCGCGTCCCTGTCAACAATGCTTCCTCCAGCGGCTTGCCGTGGGCGCGCAA
>DASRAT010000928.1:0-5939 GCA_035638015.1 Gemmataceae bacterium
GGCAAGATTGTCTGGTTCGACCAGCAAACGCCGCGCAGCCAGGTTTTCTGGGTGTCCGGCGTCAATGTCTACAACGGCGAGAAGATTCGTTACCCCATCGAGCGCGACCAGTGGTCGGTGCATTACAATGTGTCGCGCGACGGCAAGATGTTCGCCGGCGACGGCGGCGATCCTGGCCAGGTGGCGTTCGCCAAGGACGGCCGCTATATTTACGCGTTTTTCGTGGAACCGGGCGTCAGCGCGCCGGACAAAAACGGCTGGCGGCAAGGCAAGTTCCGCGCGGAAAAACTCGTGAACATGGCCAAGCACAATTACAAGACGGAGCCGAATGTCACGATCACGCCCGACGGCAAATGGGTGGTGTTCCGCTCGAACTTGCAGGGCGGGCAAACCAATGTGTATGCGGTGGAAGTGAAGAAATCGAAATAACAAATGTTTAGCCGCGACGCGCAGCGGAGCGTGTTTTGTCCACCCCGCGCTCCGCTGCGCGTCGCGGTTAAACGTTGGAGTTTTTTGCGTGGAATCGGCGTATCAACTGGCACGTGAACAATATGCGAGCGTGGGCGTTGACACCGACCGCGCCCTGGACATTCTCCGCCGCATTCCCATTTCATTGCACTGTTGGCAAGGCGACGATGTCGGCGGCTTCGAAAACGATCATGGCCTCACCGGCGGCGGCATTCAGGCGACCGGCAACTACCCCGGCAAAGCCCGCACTGCTGACGAATTGCGGGCCGATCTCGACAAGGCCTATTCACTGATTCCCGGCAAACACCGGCTGAATCTGCACGCCATCTACGCCGAGACGCGCGGCCGCAAGGTCGAGCGCGATCAACTCGCAGCCGAGCATTTCATCGCCTGGATCGATTGGGCCAAATCTCGCGGTTTGGGTTTAGATTTCAACGGCAGTTTCTTTTCGCATCCCAAGGCCAATGACGGATTCACCCTGTCGAGCCGCGATGAAGGCATTCGCCGTTTCTGGGTCGCGCATGGCATTGCCTGCCGCAAGATCGGTGAGAAGTTCGGGCGGGAATTGGGTTCGCCGTGCGTTACCAATGTCTGGATTCCCGACGGTTACAAGGACACACCGGCGGACCGCAAGACGCCCAGGGCCATTTTGAAACGGTCACTCGACGAGATCTTCGCCGAAAAGCTCGACCCGCGCTACCATCTGGACGCCGTGGAAAGCAAGCTCTTCGGCATCGGCTCGGAGAGTTATGTCGCCGGCTCGCATGAGTTTTATCTGGGTTATGCCATCCAAAACAAAAAACTGCTATGCCTCGACGCCGGCCATTTTCATCCTACAGAAGGCATCGCCGACAAAATATCCTCGGTCTTGACGTGGCTCGACGAGATCCTGCTCCACGTCAGCCGCGGCGTGCGCTGGGACAGCGATCATGTGGTGATATTGTCGGATGAATTGCAGGCCATTGCTCAGGAGATTGTGCGCGGGGATTTTCTGGGGCGCGTTCATATCGGGCTGGATTATTTCGACGCCAGCATCAATCGCGTGGCGGCCTGGGTAATCGGCACACGGGCAATGCTCAAGGCACTGCTGATCGCTTTGCTGGAGCCGATTGACAGGCTGCGCGTACTTGAGGCGAACGGCGATTACACGGGGCGGTTGGCGCTGTTGGAGGAGATGAAGACGATGCCGATGGGGGCGGTTTGGGATTATTATTGTTTGCAGCAGGGTGTTCCAGCGGGAATGGCGTGGTTGGAGGTTGTGCGTGCGTATGAGGAAAACATCATGGCTCTGCGGCAATAATCAATTGCAAATATCTGTTAGACGGTATGGACATCTTATGACGACCTCCTCAACATTTCCAAAACGCTCGCGCAACATTTCGATGAGGTTTTTTGCAACGTGACAACACTCCTCCAAGCCACCGCCATCTGCAAACACTTCGCCGGCGTCCAGGCCCTCCAGGACGTCTCGTTCGACCTCCACCCAGGAGAAGTCCACGCCCTCGTTGGCGAAAACGGCGCCGGCAAATCGACGCTCATCAAGATCATCACGGGCGCCCACCAGGCCGACGAAGGCACTCTGGAAGTCAACGGTCAGCGCGTCGAAAAGAATGATCCCGTCATTTCGCGCTCGCTGGGCATCGCCCCGATTTTTCAGCAGCCAGCCCTCTTTCCCGATCTGACCGTCGCGGAGAATATTGCCATTGGGCTGGAGCCGGGCGGCTGGTGGCGGCGCATCGATTGGGGTGAAAGGCGGCGGCGGGCCAAAACGCTCCTGGAAAAGGTTGGAGCGAACATCGATCCGATTGCCGTCGTGAGCGGCCTGAGTATGCCAGAGCAGCAGCTTGTCGAAATCGCGCGTGCGCTGGGGGCAAACGCCCGCATTCTCATCATGGATGAGCCGACCGCGAGTTTGAGCGAACGCGAGACCGAACGACTCTTTCGTGTGATCGGCGAATTACGCGGTCAGGGCGTGGGAATCATCTACATCTCTCATCGCCTGGACGAGCTTTTCCAGATTGCAGATCGCGTCACGGTGCTGCGCGACGGGCAGGTCGTGGACACCAAAGCGATGACAGAGGTAAATCGCACCGAGCTGATCCAGATGATGGTCGGCCGCGAAGTGACGGCGGTTTTTCCCAAGCAAGAGGTGCCGCTCGGCGATGTGGTGCTGGAGCTGCGCGGCCTTGGCAGTCAGGAAGCGGGCGTGCAGGGCGTCAACCTGAGCGTCAAGGCAGGCGAGATTGTGGGCCTGGCGGGTTTGGTTGGCGCCGGCCGGACGGAGCTAGCCCGCATCCTGTTCGGCCTACACCCCGCGGACGCCGGCGAGATTCGTCTGCGCGGCCAAAGCGTGGCCATTCGTTCTCCCGCACAAGCTGTCGACTTGGGCATCGGTTATGTCCCCGAGGACCGTCGCCGTCACGGCGTCATCGGGGAAATGGCGGTCGCGCCCAACACCAGCCTGGCCATTCTCAAACGCCTGTTCCAATTCGGTTGGCTCGATTCCGCCAGCGAGAAGGCGCTCGCGCAATCCTTCGTGGATCGTATGGCCATCAAAATCGCAACGCTTGACGACCCCGTGGAAAACCTCTCCGGCGGCAATCAGCAAAAGGTCGCGATGGCCCGCTGGTTGGCGACCAAGCCTGCTGTCTTGATCCTAGACGAACCGACGCAAGGAATTGACGTGGGCGCCAAAGCCGAGATTCACCGCCTCATGGGGGAACTGGCTGCCAAGGGGCTGGCGATATTGATGATCTCGTCCGATTTGCCGGAGATACTTGGGATGAGCGACCGTGTCGCGGTGATGAAGGGCGGCAGAGTGATGGGCGTGTTGGAGCGGGCGGACGCGACGCGGGAGAAGGTGATGGGGTTGGCCTTGGGTCACGCAGATGCGGCATAAGGCATTGGTTTTTCATCTTACGACCGATGTCGCCACATTCGGACTAGCCGGATTCACATCCACTGTCCTCGTCTTGGGAATGATCACCAAATCCATATCCCCCATCGCAATGGCGCCCAGGAGCACTTCCTGTCCACTCACCAGCGCTCCCGTGAAGCCGATGCGATTCTTGTAATGCAGTTCCAACGGCCCCACATAAGGCACCAGTCTCTTGCTCCCGTCCGCAAGAGTGGCTTCCTTTTTTTCGACTTCCTCCAGTCCCAGCTGGATCTGCACGTGCGGCGGAATGCACACATGGATCGCGCCGGAGTCGGCGAGCGCGGTCACCTCGATCGGCTGCAATTCCGGCCGGCGCGGATTGTGAAGCTGCAATTTCGCATATGTCAATCCCATCTGTCACCTCACGAGTCACGTTCCTTCTTCCACATCTTCCGATCCTTGCGCAACTCTTCTATCATCTGCTCGGCGGCGTGGAAAAGCCAGTTTGGTTTTTTCCTCGTCTGCTCGGACACATCCTTGGACAGTGTGGCGGCGTTGAAGGAGCCAAGGTGGATGTTGGCGGTTTCACGGCCCATGGCGCGTAACAGGCGATGTTGAAACTTGACTTCGTCCATCTCGCCGATTTCGATTTTGATGCAGTCCGGGGCCAACCGCCGCACCATCCAGTTCTGGCGAACTTGCACCATGTTGTCGGGACAACGAATCGCCCTGGCCAGGATCGTGTTGATCGGGTCTTGCAGCGGCGGCGAGTCGGGGAAGGCCCAGACATAAGCCGAAGGCGCCACGGCTTTGACTTCGCGGGCAATCATGCCTCCCTTGCAAAACGCCAATGCCAGGTAACGCGGCCGGCCCAGGCTGCCCATGCCAGCTTGACGGGTCTTCAAGCGAAAAGACAATTCGCCGTTCAGCAGGGCTTCGTTGAGAATCTGAAGCGCGTCGGGCGGGATCGGCTCTTTCGGGTCCGCGCTCGATGCCAGGCTATCCCAGAATTCCGCGGCGACTTTGATCTGATTTTCGGCCAAGGTCCTGAGCCACGGCGTTTTTTCGGCGAGTACAAACGGCCGACCACCCAGTGTCAGCCATTGCTGGTAACCGGCCAAGATCGATTCACACGCTTCGTTGGCTTTGACATCCAGATGCTGCTGCTCCACGGCGACGCAGGCGCTTGCGGCCAGGCGAACGAGGTCGGCCGTGTAGGCGAGCTGATATGCTTCATCAAAATCATTGACGCCCCAAACGAGCCGACCTTCGGCGTCGCGCCAGGTGCCGAAGTTTTCGAGGTGAAGATCGCCGATAGCCAGGACTGGCGTTGCATTGGCCAAATCCGGACAAACCTCGGGCCACAACTGAATCCAGCGGTAAAAGGTTGCCCGCAAGAAGCCGAACAGACCCTGCTTGGCCGAGGCCATCAGTTTATGCTTTGCTTGCAAGTCCTTTTCGTTCACTGTGACTTGCGAACGTAGCCAGTCTTCGAAAGATTCGGTGGCACGGAGGAAATTCATGCTGGATGGCTCCCTGGCTAACAATGCTTATGGAAGGCCATCCGCTGGCTTGACTAAAACGCTCGCAGCGGCGGCGAGGATCATTGCCGCTGTCTCCACACGCAGAATACGTGAACCCAGATTCACTGTCTGCCAGCCGCACGTCACCGCGGTTTGAACTTCTTGTTCAGTAAAGCCGCCCTCTGGACCCACAGCACAAACCACATCAGAACCCGAATCATTTTTACCAAGTAAACTTATTCCCTGTGGATGACCCAAAATACGCCGTTCTGGCAGGTTTCCTTGTTTACAATACTCCATCCAATTTACCAACGGTGCAATCACCATTAATGTGTTCCGCCCGCATTGCTTGCTCGCCTCCACCACGTAGCGCTCCAGCTTCTCTAGCTTCGCTTCGCTCGGTTGCACCACGCTGCGTTCCGTTTCCAACGGAACATATCTCTTCACGCCCAATTCGGTCAGCTTCTCGATCAAAAACTGAGCGCGGTCGCCTTTGGGCAGGGGCGCAGCGACTTCGAGGTGAAACTTCAATTCTCGCTCTGGACTCAACTGCTGGACAACCTCCAATTCGATCTGCCTGCGTTCAACGGTCAGCACGCGCGCAGGGTATTCATGGCCGTCGCCGTTAAATAGGCAAACGGCGTCGCCCGGGCGAATGCGGCACACCGTAGCAAGATGGCGAGCCTCGGGCCCGTCCAGCGTTACCGGTCCGGGTTGCAGCGGCCAGTTGATGTAAAACCTTTCGGACATTCCTGCTACAATACCGCCGCCTTCGTCTCGGGGCAAACCCGGCCGAAGATTTGCGGAACATGGATTCCCGCCTGGAGACTGTGCGTCATGGCCGACCTTCCCTCACCCCGCTCGCCGGATCCCCGCGCAAGCCAATCGACCCGCCAATTGCTCGACGAACTCGACACCCTGATGCAACGCATGTTGGCCCTGCCGGTGCAAAATGGTGAGGATGTGGTCGAGACCGAACCCGAACCGCAGCCCGCGCCGGCCCCGGCGCCTGTCGTGCAACCCGCGCCGCCGCGGAGCGTTAATCTGATGCCCGCGCCGCCGGCCGCCGC
>DASRAT010000929.1:0-2250 GCA_035638015.1 Gemmataceae bacterium
TGGCGGACCAGGACGCCGGCCAGCGCGGCTTGTTCGTCGATTTCTTCGGCCGGCCGGCATCGACGCACAAGGCGATCGCCTTGTTAGCGCTGGAATACAAGGTTCCACTGGTGGTCATCGGCACGGCAAAAATCGGAGAACCGTTGCGCTATGCGGTGTATGTCGAGGACGTGATTTTGCCGGAGCACTACGACGGCAAACCCGATGCCGTACGGCAAATTACGCAGCGGTTCACGGCGGCACTGGAACGGATGGTGCGGCGCTTTCCCGAGCAGTATTTTTGGGTGCATCGGCGCTGGAAGCACAAGCCGGCAGCAAAGAAGGCAAAAAAGGCAGCTTGAAAAAAGACATTTCACCCGGCAATGCGAAGCCATTGTTCTTGGTCCGCCAGCAATTCCTGGCCCGACATGCCTGTTTCCGCCATCCCGCCGGTCAGAGATTGCACGCACTGTGCCAACCTCAAATTGGTGGCCTGGTTGGATTGCGCCGCTGCGTGGGGCGTGACCTTTAGCCGCGGGTGCTCGGTCAGGTGCAACAATCTGCGGCTCAGGCCGTACAAGTGCACCGGCGACCAATCGCCGACGATGTCCATGCCCACCAGCTGGTGGTGCGCAGCATCCACGAAAGCGCTCAGCACATTTTCCACTTCCGCCAACATCAAGTGGCCCGAATCCCAGTTGACCACGGCATCCTTGGCCGTGAGCACGTCCTTGTCGAGCGACACATAAAGGGGCCAGCGTGCCAGCTCGGCGCGCAGTGGGTGCAGCAGTTGATCGATCCGCCTGGGGCTGGCCTCGCGGTTGGGTTGAAACCGCAGTGCGGGAAATGCCACTTCGCTCCAGGCGCCGCGCTCAAAACGGCGGATTCCGGAAATGACGTGGATCTTGCCCGAACGCAAGGCCTGCCACGGCGCCAGCAAGCGAAAGCGATTGTCGAAATCGACATTGCCGCCGACGTGATAGATCGTCCGCACATTTGCCAGCTGTGCGGCATGATGCAGCCAGGTGCCGCAATGCAAGAAAGGGATGCCGCGCATCCAATCGGGGTGGTTGTCGAGAATGAGCAAATTGAACGGCTGCGGAACACGGCGCAGCATGGCCAGGCTGACGTGGTGAAAATCGCCGGAGCCCAGGAAGCTCAGAGCGGGAGTTTCGTCGGTTGCCGAGCCGAGCGTGTCCGCCAGGGCGGTTTCAAAATGCTCAAAGCGCCTAAAGCTACAGGCTAGCCGCACCAGCGGACCCCAATCGGCCAGACGGTGGATGGATGGGCGGTAGCGATTCAAAAACCGCGATTGTGAGCGCAGACTACCGTCAAGATCAAGTATGCGAAGATCCACCGTGTGCCTCCCTGTTCTGTGAGCAGTACGATGCGGGCGGGGGAGGATAGCGTTGTGCGGCGGGAACGCAAGAGGAGTTTGAAGAGATTTGCATGCTATGGCTCCTGGCCGTTTGTTGATATTGCTCGGCCAGATTTCCTTTCGCATTGCCCCCGATTCCGATTAAACTGTTGTCCGCGAGCTTCGATCTCTCCTCGCCTGCAATGGAAGGATAACACCATGCGCCTGCTCCTCCTCGCTCTCGTGCCCGCCATCGGCCTCGTTTTCAGCTTCGGCCCCGCGCCCGCCGAGCAAGGCGACGGCTTCGTCCCCATGTTCAACGGCAAAGACCTCACCGGCTGGGTCAACGTCAACGGCGCCCCCGAGACCTGGTATGTCAAGGACGGCATGATCATCACCACCGGCAAGCCGACCGGCTATCTGCGGACGGAAAAGCAATACGAAAATTTCATCGCCGAGTTTGAGTGGATGCATGTGCCGCCCAAGCCAATGGCCGTGGGCAACTCCGGCTTTTTCGTCTGGGCCGACCCGATACCGGCCGTGGGCACCGGTTACACTCGCGGCATCGAGGTACAGGTTTTGGTCAACCTGCTTTATAAGGACAAAGCCACAGGCGCCGCGACGGCGACAAGCCACGGAGACATCTTCAGCATCTGGGGCGCCAAGTGCACGCCCGATCGGCCGCACCCGCAAGGATCGGAACGCTGTCTGCCCAGCGAAGACCGTTGCAAGGGGGCCAATGAGTGGAACCACTACAAGGTCGTCGCCAATGACGGCGCCATCAAGCTGCATGTCAATGGCAAGGAAGTCAGCGGCGTCAGCAAGTGCAACCCGCGCAAAGGCTATCTCGGCCTGGAAGCCGAAGGCTCCGAGTGCCGTTTCAAGAACCTCAAGATCAAGGAACTGCCCAGCAC
>DASRAT010000930.1:0-6296 GCA_035638015.1 Gemmataceae bacterium
AATACTTGCGGCGCTGGGCCACGTCGATCAGCGGCAGGAGATCACGTAGGCCGATGCGTACACACGGCTCCTGGGTTTCCACGCACGCCGACGATGGCGAATCGGAGTAGACACGCAGCTGAGCGGGCATGATCAACCTCCCTGTAAGCCAGTGGACAGGATGCGACTTCGCGCAGAGTCGCTGCCACGTCTGCTTTATCGGCATGCTGACCCTAGCGACTTGAGGCGTTATTTACCCGTTTAGAGTTGGTCGTAGCGCAGATCGATTAACAACTCCGCTTCTCTGACATCACCCTTGTCAAAACCCTTCTTGAACCAGCGCATGCGTTGCTCGGAGGTCCCGTGGGTGAACGATTCCGGCTCGATATGTCCACGATTGGCCTGCAAACGGTCGTCGCCGATCTGAGAGGCGGCATTGAGGGCCGATTCAATGTCCCCTTGTTGCACGAAATTCTTGTACTTTTGCTTTCCGTGATGGGCCCAAACGCCGGCCAGGAAATCGGCCTGAAGTTCAAGTCGAACAGACCGGTGGTTTTTGGATTCGCCGGAAAGGCGCTCTGCTTTGGCGGGGTATCCTAGCTCGCGCTGGACGTGGTGTCCCACTTCGTGGGCGATGACATAGGCGCGGGCGAATTCTCCGGGAGCATTCAACTTGCGCTGCATGTCTTGGAAAAACGAGAGATCGAGATAAACCGTGGAATCGGCCGGGCAATAGAACGGGCCGATGGACGAATCGGCGGCGCCGCAGCCCGAGCGCACCTGCGCGGTGTAAAGCACCATCTGGGGTTTGCGATAGGTCTTGCCGATTTTTTTGAACTGCTCGTCCCAGATCTCTTCGGTGTCGTGGAGGATCACCTTGGCGAAATGGGCTTGCCGTTCTTCCTCGGGGTCGGCCTTGCCCTTTTGTTGCGCATTGGGTTGCTCGGTGAGTTGCAATAGTTGACTGGGGTCCACGCCGAACAGTAAACCCAAAACAACGATGATCACGCCGCCAATGCCGCCGCCGATGGCAATTGATTTGGGACCGAATGAGCGACGGTCCTGGACGTTTTCGCTTTCTTGTCGACCTTCCCATTCCATTGCCGGTCTCCTTTCAGGAGTTGTCAATCATGGGGTGAGCGCCTCTGCAATCATTTTCAGGCGCGAACGGGCAAAAGAAAGACCCCGTGCACGTTGAGCAAATGTTATGCCGAGTGTTTGCCCTTGACGTTCGCTTGGCGCGGCCGCTACATTTCTCAGAGGAATCCGCAGGGACGCGACAGCGAAGCCCGGTGCCTAATGGGAGGCTCGGGCGTTTTTTATGTCCTCTCCTATTCAAGGTTGCGTGCATGGGCTGCACCTGTGTTGTTGGGCTGCAATGGGGCGACGAAGCCAAGGGCAAGATCGTCGATTTGCTCACTGACACCCATGATTATGTGGTGCGTTACAACGGCGGCGCCAACGCCGGCCACACCGTCGTCAAGAACGGCAAGGTCTACAAGTTCTCATTGCTGCCGACTGGCATTCTCCAGCCGGGTCTCAAGGCCGTCATCGGCAATGGGCTGGTCGTCAATCCCGTGCGCTTCTTCGAAGAAGTCAATCAACTCCGGGCCGCGGGTGTGGCGATTGGCGACAATCTCGTGGTCAGCAACCATGCCCACGTCATTTTTCCTTACCACATGGAAGAAGAACGGCTAAGCGAATCGGACGGCAACGCTTCCATCGGTACTACGGGCCGCGGCATCGGCCCGTGTTACATGGACAAGGTGGGCCGCGGCTCAGGCATTCGGCTGGGCGAGTTGCTCTATCCCGATCATCTGCGGGCACGCTTGGCGGCCATCGTGGAGCGCAAAAACCGCCTGTTTCGCGGTTTGTCCGCCGACGCCCGCCAATTCGACGCCAAGGCACTGGCCGAGGAATACACACAATACGGCTCGCAAATGCGGCCCTTCATCCACGACACCGTACGACTCCTGCACAAAGCGTTGGACAACAACAAACGCATTCTCTTCGAGGCGGCCCAGGGAAGTTTGTTGGATGTGGATCACGGCACTTATCCCTATGTGACCAGCTCCAACAGTTCCACGACTGGCATCTGGAGCGGCAGCGGCGTGCCGGCCACGAACATCGACCGCATAATCGGTGTTCTCAAGGCTTATTCGACGCGGGTGGGCCGTGGGCCGTTTCCGACAGAGTTGAACGACGGACCTGACGGCATCGGCCAACAGATTCGCCGCATCGGCCGCGAATATGGCACTGTCACGGGCCGGCCGCGACGCTGTGGTTGGTTTGACGCCGTGGCTGCCAAATACACTGTTCGCCTGAGCGGGGCGACCGAACTGGCGGTGATGCTCTTGGACGTGTTGAGTGAATTGCCCGAGATCAAGATTTGCACCGGTTACGAAATGGACGGCGTCGCGGTCGATCATTTTCCGGGGGATGCGTTTTTGCTGGACCGGTGTGTGCCGGTGTTTGAGACATTGGCGGGTTGGAATGTGCCTATCACGGGGGCACGGCGATTGGCTGATTTGCCGGCAGCGGCGCGTGCTTATGTCGATCGGTTGGGGGAGTTGCTGGGGCTGCGGGTGGGGTTTGTGTCGGTGGGGCCGGATCGGGAGCAGACGATTGTGAGTTAGCAGGTGAAAACGTGACTGCTGACGCGGAGTTAATTCGCCAATGTTGTCAAACTGCAGCGGAAGACCTTGGCATCAGAGTTAGTGCGCCTTTCGTTTTGGTTGAGGACGGAGGGAAGGCGCATCAATTCATCGCCCTGTTCCCGGACTTCGGTGGCCCTCATGGCACATTGATTTTGGAATTAGATGATTATGGCACTGCGCCGCAGCTCGTAGCCCAAAATCTTGGCTATGGTTGGTCATGCCTTAATACGGGCAGCTATGGTTGCTATGATCGTGATGTGTGGATTGAAACGCTCGATGATTGGGGCTGGTCCGGATCAACGGAGCACCGCCCATCATGGTGTCATGGGTAATCAACTCCTCCCGCATCAATGAGCTGACCATGGTAGATGACCTACTTTTTGAACAACGGCTTGAGGCCCTAGAACTGGCTGTTGCACAGCTCCAAACCCAATTATCTGTGACCGACGGCAATTGGATTGACAAGTTCATCGGCTCAGTTACGGACGATGAAGCATTTCAACAAGCCATGGCTTACGGTCGCGCTTTTCGCATTTCGGACCGACCGTCGGACGAGCCAGGCGATCCGCTACGGCCGCCGGAAATACCTTGGAGGCATATGGTGGGCCGCTTTATCCGCATTACCCCGCGTTTCCCCGTCGCCGACCTCCAACGCACGCTGGCGTTCTACGAGCAAACCCTCGGCTTCCGCATAGACATTGCTTACCCGGAGGACAAACCCACCTTCTGCATCCTCAAACGCGACGATGTCAGGTTGGGTTTCTTCGTCCCCGACGAGCATCGCCCCAATGCAGCCACTGGCAATGGCGAATGCTACATCGAAGTCCACGACTCGGTCGGCCTGCACGAAGCCATCAAGGGCCGGGTCGCCATCGAATGGGGGCCGGAAGTTTACTGGTATGGCCGTCGCGAGTTCGCCCTTCGAGATCCTGATGGGTATCTTGTCATTTTCACGGAGCCGACCGATGATCCGCCGACATGCATTGACGTTTAGTGGCCATGGCGCGCTCCGCTGCGCGTCGCGGCTAAACAGTGGTACGTTCTGATGACTTCAACCCAAACGCCTGACACTCTCCGCCGCCTCCAAGCCGCCGGCCTCGACCCGGAGCGCTTGCCGCGGCACGTCGCCGTCATCATGGACGGCAACGGCCGCTGGGCCGAGCAGCGCGGTTTGCCGCGCATTGAGGGCCATCGGCGCGGTGTGCAGAGCGTTCGCTCCACCATCGAGGAATGCTGCCGCCTGGGCATCGGCCAACTCACGCTCTATTGCCTCAGCGTCGAGAATTGGAAACGGCCCCAGGCGGAGATCGATTTTTTAATGGCGCTGCTGCACGAATATCTGCTCGCCGAGCGGGCCGAGATCATGGAGCAAAACATCCGCTTCTCGACTATTGGCCGCCGCTCCGAATTGCCCGACCAGGTGTTGAGAGAGATTGACGAGAATATCCGCCTCAGCCAGGGCAACACCGGCATGACGCTCTGCCTGGCGATCAATTATGGCGCCCGCACCGAATTGATCGACGCTGTCCGTACGCTGGCTCAGCAGGCGCGGGACGGCAAAATCGAGCCCAGCAGCATTGACGAGGTCGCAGTCGATGGCGCGCTCTACACGGCTGGCATGCCCGATCCCGATTTGCTTATCCGCACCGCCGGCGAGATGCGGGTAAGCAACTTCCTGTTATGGCAAATCAGCTACGCTGAATTGTGGGTGACGGAAAAGTGCTGGCCGGAGTTTGACTGTGCCACCTTACAAGAGGCGCTGCGTGACTTCGGCAAGCGTGTGCGCCGCTTCGGCGGCCTGAAGGGTTAACGCCATGCTGCAAACGCGGCTCTGGATGGGCGCAATCCTGATCGCCCTAACAGTTGGTGTTCTGGTCATTGACCAACAGCTGGCGCCGTGGTTTCCGTTCTTGCTGGTGTTGATCGGCGGCTTGGCCGTGGCGTCCACCGTCGAGCTATTGCACTTACTGAAGCCGGCCATTCGCCCATCGGGCTGGTTGTGCTTTGTGGGTATCGCGGCCGTGTTATGCGCCAATTGGATGCCGCATCAGTCGGGGTGGGCCAGCGGAGTTTCGCCGTGGCAACTCATTCTGGGCGTCTTCGCGGCTTTTGTGTTGCTGACTTTCCTGGTGGAAATGGCCACGTTTCGTGAGGCGGGCAACTCGGTTATGCGAATGGCCCTGGCTGTGTGGCTGTTGGGCTACCTTGGTTTGTTGCCAAGTTTTCTGGCTCAGATGCGCTGGTTTTCAACGCCCGAGCGAAGTGTGGCAGCACTGGCCTTGACGGTTTTTGTATCCAAATCCTGCGATATCGGCGCTTATTTCACAGGTCGCCTGCTGGGTCGGCATAAGATGACGCCGGTGCTGAGTCCCAAAAAAACCTGGGAAGGCGCCGCCGGCGGTTTAGCGACGGCTGTCTTGGTTGCGATTCTGCTCGACCACTTTGGACCCGCGCCGTTGCTGCATGGCAATATTGCGCTGGAGATCGGCTTTGGTCTCACCGTGGGAATCGCCGGAATGCTGGGCGATTTGGCCGAGTCACTGATCAAGCGCGATTGCCAGCAAAAAGACGCTTCGCAGGTGATCCCCGGTTTCGGCGGCGTTTTGGATGTGGTTGATGCGATCCTATTTGCCGCTCCTGTGTCCTATTTATGGTTCCAAACTCTTTGCTAAGCCGCAAACGGCAACATTATGGCCGAAAATAATCACACCCAAGTGACCCTTTCCCTAGATGACCGTGACGAGGCCGTCCTGCTGTTCGGCACCCGCGATCAGCATCTGCGCCTCATCAAGGATGCGCTCAATGTTCGCCTTATTGCCCGAGGCGATACCCTTCAAATCGAAGGGCCGGAGGAGCAGGTTAACCAGGCTGAGCGCGCCTTCGTTCAACTCCGAGAATTGGTCAATAATCAGGGCAAATTGACGGTCGAAGACGTTCGCAATGTGCTCGCCGTTGTGCAGGGAAATGATGGCCCCAATCTCACCGTCGTGCAGGGCGGCCGTCATGTTCGGCCACGCACCGACGGCCAGGCCCGATACGTTCAGGCGATGCGCAACAACGATTTGGTGCTATGCGTCGGCCCCGCCGGCTCGGGAAAAACCTACTTGGCGGTGGGAATGGCGGTGACGATGTTGAGGCAGTCTCTGGTCAAACGTATAGTGCTCGTGAGGCCGGCAGTCGAGGCTGGCGAGAGATTGGGCTTCCTTCCGGGCGACATCATTGCGAAAATCAACCCTTACTTGCGACCGCTCCTGGACGCGATGCACGACATGATGGAGCCCGAGCAAGTCAAACGCTACATGGAAAACGACATCATCGAGATCGCACCTCTGGCGTTCATGCGCGGCCGCACCTTGAACAACGCCGTCATAATCCTCGACGAAGGGCAGAACACGACGGTGCCGCAGATGAAAATGTTTCTGACGCGCATGGGGCATGGCTCCAAGATCATTGTGACGGGAGATGTGACGCAAGTGGATTTGCCCCGGCAGATGCGCAGCGGCCTCAATGATGCGATTCATCGGCTGCGTGACGTGGAACGCATCGGCATTGTGTATTTGAGCGAGCACGACATTGTACGGCACGCGCTGGTGCAAGTGATTGTCAAGGCTTACGAGGACGACAAGCCTCGCAAAAAGAAGGAGTGACGGCAGCAGGACG
>DASRAT010000931.1:0-3766 GCA_035638015.1 Gemmataceae bacterium
CGCCAGTTCCTGCGCCGTGAACAGCGCATAACGCCCACCGCAAGAGTGGCCAACAAGAATGACCGGTTGCCTCAATCGCCCCGCGGCATGTCCCGCCAACAGATGCCGTCGCACCCAACGGTCGCCCACACAGCGCAAATCCTCGGCCCATATTCCCTGTTGGCGGAGCCGATCGCACATGCTGCCAAAACCGCCGCTGAAAACCACGGCCTGGCCGCGCAAGAAGAAGACATGCGCTCGCGCTGTTAAGGGATCAGGATTTGGAACAGAAGTGGTGGCCCATCCCAGGCGCACACCGAAGCAGAATGGCCAAGTCAAAGCACAAACTCGCATGGATGAGGGTTCCTTCCCTGGAAATGACGTGTATCGCTCACGGGGAATGTCGCCGGCATGCAACTCCCACGCCGGCCGTAACGCCCAGCAAGGCGCCGATTACCGCTCCGGCTCGACCCGTATCCGCCGCCATCGCCACCAAGATGCCGACAATGGCGCCGCAGGAGATTTCCAACAAAATATCGCGCACGATGGGCGTCCACGTTTCGACTGCATCGTTGATCTTGGCCACAGCCTGGTGGCCGCATTCCAAGGATTGGCGCAATGGCTGAACAGATTCGCGGCGGCGGACCTTGGGTCGACCGAACAGAGCAGTTTGCACCGGCAACCACATCAGATAACCGATGCCGGCAAAAGCCGCCAGAGCCATCAGCACTGTTGCGATCTTGCCGATAAACAGCAACGCCCCGCCTGCGATCGCCAGACCGCTCAAGCGCCGCAGCACCCAACTCAGGCTGATACATGTTTCCATGGCAACCTCGTTGTGGACAATGACTCGTCTTCTTATTCGCTCCCCGCTCGCCCTTATTTGCGCGGTTTGGCGAAAACCTGCGTGTAGTACACAAATCCCTTGGCATCCGTGACCGCGCCCATGCCGATTTCAGTGTACTCGTTGCTTAGAATGTTGTCGCGGTGTCCCGGCGATTTCATCCAGCCGGCCATGACTTCTTCCAGCCCTGCGCGATGGCGGGCGACGTTTTCGCCGCCCATTGAATACTTGTAGCCTGTCGCCTTGATGCGCTCAAAAGGAGTTTTGCCGTCGAGTTCGTGTTCCAGCTTGCCCTGCTTGGCCATGTTGGCGGAATGAGCGCGGGCGACCTCGCACAACACGGGATTGAACTTCAGCGGCGGCAATTTCTCCTTGGCTCTTTCCGCATTGGTCAGATCGAGCAGTTTTTGCTCGGCATCAGAGAGTTTGAAATCCTTTTGTTGGGACACTGCCGTTTGCCAGGCGCCACCAATCAAGACCAAGGAGATCAGGGCGATTCGCATGGTGGTAACCCTCATTTCAAAATAGCCACGATTTCCGTCTGCGGCTCGCCGCCCGTAACATGGACGCCGTTCTTGGCATCCACAAAAACATCGACTTCACTGCGGACGCCGAACTCCGGCAAATAAATCCCTGGCTCGACCGAGAAGCAGGTTCGCGGCAATATACGCCGTTCTTCGCGCGTCTCCAGACCGTCAATGTTGCAACCGTTCCCATGCACTTCCTGGCCAATCGAATGGCCCGTGCGATGACAAAAGTATTGGCCATAGCCTGCCTTCTCGATCACGTCGCGCGTCGCCTTGTCCACCTGCCAGCCTTGCAATTGTTCGCCTTTGCTGAATGCATCGCGCACTCGCTGAATGGCAGCATCGCGAGCCGCGGCGACGATCTTGAAGATTTTGGTGTACTTCTCCGGCACTTCCTTGCCGACGAAACCGGTCCGTGTCAGGTCGCTGTAGACCGAACGAGGCTTGTCCAATTTGGCCCACAAATCGATGAGGACAAAATCGCCTTCCTTCATCGCCGTATCGGTGGCCGGCGAGGTCGAGTAATGCGGATCGCCGCTGTGAGGGCCGACGCCGACAATCGGCGGAGCATCGGTGATAAGTCCGTTGGCCTTGAAATGATCGAGAATGCGCTGCTGCACTTCCGATTCCTTGACCGAGCCATTTTTGCGGACGCGCTCGGCGATGAAGCTGAACGCCGCGTCATAGGCCGAACGTGTATGCTTGGCGGCTTCCAGGTGCATCGCCCATTGCTCGTCGTCCCAACAGGCCTCAAACAGTTGAATCAAATCGCCCGACGGCAACACCTCGACGCCAAAAGATTTCACCAATTCGACGGTGCCCGCATCGACGCGAGAAACGTAAGGATTGGCATTGCGCGGCACATATTCCATCGCAACCCGCTTGTTGCCCTTCACCATCGCGCCGACGCCTTCTTCCAGCTCCTGCCACTTCAAATAGACCTGACTGGCGCCGGGCAGTTTCCCAAGAACATTCTGTTCGATCCGGTGCACCAATTTCTTGGGCTCGCCATTGGCGGGAATAAAGTAAAACCAGCGCCGCGAAAAATGAGCATCCGCGGGAAAGCTCAGGATACGCTGTGCCAGCAAATTGAGGCCGCGAAAATCGTAAAGCAACCAGCCGTCGAACCCAAACTGGCGGATGGCGTTTTGTATTGCGGAGAGGTTGAACATGCGACGGATTCCTGGAATGAGACCACGGTAAGACGTGTGGCGTATTTTACGGGATTATGGCCCCATCGGCATGGAAGCGGACCGTCTCGTCATGCCAACTTAAACAACCCATATCCTGGCCTAGCGCAACCCGCAACATGGCAAGGGCCAGGTTGTCCGGGGTCAACACCCGCAAGCCGATGTAGGACGTGGTCAAACGCGGATTGATCTCGATGGCAAAATCACCGCTGCCGTCGTCGGCTTCCCCTAGAACCAAATCGACGCCGTTAAATCCCAACAAGCTTGGGCAGGACTGAACGGCACGCGCTGCCAAAGCCGTTGCCCGCGATCTCAAGGGCTCGGCCAGGGGCAACGTTCCGCCATGATATTGAAACCGATCATCCCTGGATAATTGCTGAATACCAGGTGGCAGAGGAACCACAAAATTGGGACCAATGAGCATTCCCACGCTGGCCGCCGTGCCGGGCACATATCGTTGAGCGATGAGTTTATCAGCATTGACGCAAGTGAGTGCCCGCTCTGAATCCGCAAAATTTCGTACGAGGAATGTTGTTTGTGAGCCGGCGCCGTCATCCGGTTTGAGAACAAACGGGAACTCTCTAACCGCTTGTATGGCTTCGCCAACCCCCAGCAGCGGCGGCGTGGGAATGCCGACAGCTGCCCAGCTTTGTCCCAGCAGTGTTTTGGAACCGGCAAGTCGGCGAGCCTCCTGCGATGGGCCTAGCAGCCAACCGCCGGACTCCTCCACCCAGCGGCAACGAATGTCGAGGATTTGGTCCGTTTCTGGGGCAATGACAATTGTTGCGTCAGTACTGTGGGCCAACTCTTTGAGCTGGGACTCTTCCTCGGCTGTTGATCGGAGCCAACTGACCTCTCCGGGCGGAATGTGCTCGAAACCCTTATGGATAAGGGTGACCGTCGTCACCTCGGGACTTCGAGAAAAATCACGCAGGAGTGCCGACAGCATCGCCCACCCCTCACGCCGCAGCGACGGCGGTGGATTTTCCAGACTGCAAGTCCATTCGTAAACGAAAACACGCATGAAATGGTGAAACGCGAAACGGCAATCCGGTTAGCGCCCGTCTTTGAGTCGTTCGCCCAGAAAATCGTCCAGTTCGTCGACTTCCTTGATCTTCTGAATAGTTTTCTGGACATCGTATTCAACCCGACGAAACCGCACCGTGTCGCCGTCGAGCAGCACGTAACAGGCCCGCCAATCACGGTCGCGCGGCTGGCCCACGGAG
>DASRAT010000932.1:0-4258 GCA_035638015.1 Gemmataceae bacterium
AAATGTGAAGTTTAGCCGCGACGCGCAGCGGAGCGCTCGGCGTCGCGGTTATACGACAAAAATAGCTCGTGGAAGATCGCGCAGGCTTGGTTGCCATCAACGGCAGAAGCTGCATGAGGTCGCGTAGGTGCAGTTGCCGCACGGCATGCAATTGCCGCCGGGCCGCATGAACAGCGAGTAGAGCGGCGGCACGCACGGAGCACAATGATTGCAATGGCCCAGGCAATCGCACGGCACGGGCAGTGGTTTGTAACACAGCCAGCGGCACAGCTTACTGAAGCAACTTTCCTGACAGCCGCAAGGCGCCGAGCAGCCAACACATGTCGCACTGCAATTGGAATAACACATCGGCTTGCAATCACATGGCGCATGTGTGGCGACGCAGTTGGTGCAAGCGGTGCCATTGCTGGTGGCGGAAGCTGGGACGACATAAAAGACTTTCGGCGGCGCGCTGGTGTCAGGTGCGGAGACTTGCGCGGTTACCGGGTAGGTCTTGGGCGGCAGCTGTGCAGCGGCGAAGTTGCCGCTCAGCGCAATCCACAAACCGGCCGCCAAGGCCACACAAATCTTCTTCATCTTGCCCCGCCTTTCCGCTTTGCCGCGAAGGAGACGCTTTCTGCTTACGGTCTCTTCGTGAGGAATCGGCATTTGTCAAGCGAAACGAGAGGGGAAAATGGGCGCGGGTGGCGGAATAATGGTTACCAGCCGTTTTTGACAATCTTCTCCCAGACGCGGTCGATGGCATCGCGCAGCTCGGGCGATGCGGTGGCGCGTTGTTCCATGATGTAATCGCGAGCGGCCAGGCCCATGTAAAGGAGGTCGGCTTCGGCCATTTTCCGCACCACCGGGTCGGGGTCGAGCAGCTTGGTTGCCTGGCAAATGGGCCGCGGGCCGGGCTTGACCTTAGTGTTGTCGGTCACGCTGGCTATCTTGCCCTCCGGTTGCACGCGCATTAGAATCGCGATTTCGCCATTGCCTCCGTCCTTGACTATGGCCCGAGCGCGGATGAATGATTCCAAGCTGGCTGCAAGGTCTACTTTGATTTCCTTGTCGAGAATCTCGAATTTGTAAAACCCATCCTGCACAAATTCTTGTGATAGCCACAACCAACTCCTGGCTGCGTCGATTTGTGCTTGTTTTTTTTCTGGCACCGTGGCATTGGCCTTGAAAAACGCTTCCAGCGCCTTGGCGTCCTTGACTTGCTCGAATTTGCCGTCCTTGACCGCGAAGATGTTGGACGGCTTCATGCCCTCGGGCATCTGCATGGCGACCGGGTAGATGCGAAAGCGAACCGCCAAGAACACGTGCTTGGGAAAGGTTTTGGTCAGGGAATCGTCGTTGATCCAGACGATGGTGGCGTTTTTGCCGTTGATCTTGGCGAGGTGTGCCGAGACGACTTCCTTGGCTTTGTTGACATTTTCCGGCGTTTTCTGCTCGGCGGGCGGCTGGGCGCTGGCCCAGGCGGCAACGGCGAGGACGAGGGTGAATGCTGTGAGGATGCGAGACATGGGTTGTTGCTCCTGTATGATCTTCAGGCTGCCCCGACTAATTCGTAAACCTTGCCGTGCTGGTGCAGCCACGCAATGTCACCTTGCTCGGCATGCTCCGCCACTTCGCGGAGCAGTTTGATGGTCTCCGATTCATAGCACGGTTCGCTTGGGTCGTCCTCTGGGACGACCATCTCGACATCAATTGCGACTACGTACTTATCGCTTTGGACAAGTCGCGTTCGTTTCAAGCGCTTTCCTGGGATTCGCATTTTCATTACCTATCGAAAAAATGTACAGTCACCAGCTTTGCGACACCACTTCGGGCCAGTAGTGACCAAACCGCTTTGAACTCCGTTCCGTCCGGCAGTGATTCTCGCACTTCAATAGCTGGGTTCGGCTGGGCGTCGGGTTTTTCGGCGATCAAATCACCGCCTTCCAAGGCCGCTACCACTTGCCACTCCATGATACCGCGTTCCTCCAGACGTTCGGAGGCGTGTTGTCCCACGACGTATTGTTCATCAGCGACCAATTGGCGAATGGTGTCAAAGAGTTTGCTCATTGCACGCGGACTCCTTGACGTCTTCCCAAGTGAATGTCCGCGCATGCCCCGCGTCATATGCGTCCGAACGCCGCTTGATTTCGGCCAACCAGGCTTCACTCAGCACGGGGTTGTCTGAATCCAGCGTCGCCACGAGCGATTCTACCAGTTCACGCCGCTCCGCATCCGAAAGCTCAAATGCCGCGTGCAACACCTCGTCCAGCGTTTTCATGTTTATCCTCCTGCTCACGGCCGAAAATGATACAGAACTGCAGCCTTTGCCAGCGCCAAAGCGCTGTCGTAATTGTATCCCAAACAGTCTGCCGATTGATGCTTCTCCAGCGCGCAGCCGATGTCGTACTTGCTGTAAATCACCACCCAGCGATTGCCGATCTTGACGCCTTCCAGAGACGGCGGCAGACTCTTCAATTCCTTGCCGCGCTCGACGCGGTATTTGATGGTGTTGTCATCGAGAGCTTTGCCGTTCAGTTCCTTGCTGAACAGCACATCATTGACCGGAATCGGTTCCAATCGCGGCGGTTCGCCGCCTTCGAACGCCTCCTTGGGAAACAGATCGGTGATGAACTGCCGAAACGCTTTGTCGAATGCCTCTTTGCCGCAACAGGCGTCGGCCAAGAGCAAGCCGCCATTTTTCAAGTTGAAACGCAGCTTTTCGAGCTGTTGGCTGGTAAAACGAAAATCCTTGCGGCCGTGCATGTAAAGGAACTTGTACTTGGTCAGGTCCTTGTGGTCGATGGGCACATTGGCGGTCTTGATAACGACATCGAGGCCGGCGGCATCGCGCATGTGCTGCATCAGTTTGCTCATTGCCTCGGGGGCCGGCTTCCAATCGGCTTCCTCGCCAATCTTGCTGATGAGCTGGCCGACCTGGAAATAGCCGCGTTTGGGATTGAGCAACACCTCGTCTTTGCCGGCGAGCGTCACCGGCACCAGCGTTAAACGCGGCTTGGGCGGGTCCATTCCCGTGGCGTAGGCGATGATGTTGGCCCCGAGTTGAAACGCAGGTTCGCCGTCGCCGGTGCGGCGATTGATCTCCCAGAGACCGCACATATTGTCAGTGCAAAGAATCACCGGCGTTTTGCAGCCGAGTTGAATGCCTTTGAGATTGAAAACGCCGGGCTTGATGGGGAACGCCATGTTCCAAACGGCGTGGTCGGGCGGCAAGACGGTCAGGTCGTTGTAGGGCCACAGTTCCTGGCAAAGTTGGCTGAACCCGTCGCTGAATTCCTTGGCCCCGCAGCAGGCGACCGCGAGAATAAAGCCGCCGTTGTCGACGTACTCCTTGAGGCGGGTTTTCTCGAAATCGGTGAAACGCGTCATCGGCGATTGATGACCGGTGATGTAGAGAATCGGCGACTGGAGCAGGTCGGCCGTGACCTCGCGGATTTGCTCGGGGCCGGCCACTTGAAGGCGGCGCATGTCGAAATTCTGCCAGGCCAGCGGCGAGCCTTTGAAGACTTTGGCACTGGCGTAATCAACCAGGTGGCGGAGGTCATTGCGACGGCGGTTCCAGTCCTGATCGTTTTCTTGCCGCGGCGTGGGGCCGTGAGCCAGCTTGCTGATGAGCACCGGCGTGCGGCCTTTGGACAAAAACAACAGGGCGAAGCTGGTGCTGACGGTCGGATTGCTGTCCCAGCTGCCAGGCAATGCCCAGTGGCCGTCATCTTTCTGATTTTTGACAAGCCAGGTGCAGCCTTCGCGGTACCAATCATGCGGGCCGATGAAACGCTGGCCCGACAAGCGGCCGAGACGTTCGATGCCGTAGACGTTGTAAAAGGCCGCGTCGTCGAGTTTCAGCTTGAAACGGTCGGCGCCTTGCGACCACAGCCAGTGCCACGCTTTTTTGATGGCCGCGTCTTCCTCGTAGATGCCGCAGATTTTGACCGGGTCCTCGTTTTCGCGGCCGCTGCTGCGTTCCATTTGAGACATGAGCAGACCGCTCAGGCCCGCCGTTGTCATGGTTAAGATTTCGCCTGGGCCGAGGCGGCCCAGGCCGTAACCCCAGCCGCCATTGTCCGTTTGCGTCTGCGTGTAAAACAGCCGGACCTGTTCCCAGAATTCTTTGCCGATCAGATCTTTCCACAGCTCATCTTTTTGGCCATCGTCTTTGCCAATGCGATGATTGCGGGCCGCCCACAGCGCCAACAGGGCATATTGGGTGTTGGAATTATCGCGCTGGCCGGTTTCGGCGCCTTGATCGTAACCCCAA
>DASRAT010000933.1:0-7564 GCA_035638015.1 Gemmataceae bacterium
TGGTCCCAAGCGCTCCATTGCCAAACGATGTCGCCACCGTCCTTGCCCTTGGGTTGAATTTCCAGAATGTTGTCCACTTCCAGGACCGCGTTGCCTTTGCGGCCGGCCGCGGTCGCTTCCTGGGCGGTCTTTTTCTCGTAGACGATGGCCAGGATATTGCCATTGGGCAATTTCGTGATGTCGTGATGGGGCAGGTATTTTTCCGTCGGAAATTTGTAATCCCAAACCAGTTCGCCGTCAAAAGTGAACTCCTGAATGCGTCCGCCGACGCCGACCATACCGCCTTTGTCCTTGGCGCAGGGACGTAGTAAATTTCCATTCGGAAGCAGATAAGCGCACAACTCCGGGGCGGCGGCGCCCTCCCAGGTGCGAACGATTCTTCCCTGAATGTCGATCAAATAGGATTTCGTCGACATCATGGGAGAAATCAGCGTGTAGCCTTGGAATGCCTGGGGATCGTTGATGGTCAGCGCGGCCTTGGCTTTGTCCTTGGGGGGTTGGCCGTCTTTGCCGCCCGAGTCTTGGGCCGCAACCAAACTTGCTCCATAAAGCGCCACAGCGAGAGCTAACAAGCCAAGAAGCCTCTTCATCCGCGAACTCCTCTGAGTGGTTGGCGTTGAGAACGATCACCTTTGATACCAGATGAAAACGAGGAAAGATTCGGTTTTTTTGGAATTCTGGACAGAGCTCCTGAAACCCAGTTTTCCACCGTTTCGTTGAGAAGGGCGCGCGACCAGGGATGATGTGGCACAAATCCTCCCCGGTTTCATCGTTTTTAATGGGAAACACAGCGACATCAAGCCAACACGTCATGGACCACATTCCCATGCACATCCGTCAGCCGGAAATCGCGACCCTGGAAGCGATAGGTGAGTTGCGTGTGCTCCATGCCGAGCAGGTGCAGGACAGTCGCCTGGAAATCGTGAACGTGCACGAGTTTTTCGGCAACATCGAAGCCCAGCTCGTCGGACTCGCCGTAGACCAATCCAGGCTTGACGCCGGCGCCGGCCATGAAAATAGTGAACGAGAAGGGATGATGGTCGCGGCCCACGAACTGGCTGTTGGCCGTGCGGCCCTCGCGGAAGGGGGAGCGGCCAAATTCGCCGCCCCAGATGACCAGCGTGTCGTCCAACAGGCCGGTCCGTTTGAGGTCCTTGATCAACGCGGCCGTCGCCCGGTCCATGCCGCGGCACTTGGTGCGCAGGCCGTCGCGGATGTCTTCCTGGGCATTGACGCCATGGAAATCCCAGCCCCAATCATGCAGCTGGACAAAGCGCACACCCTGTTCGAGCAGCCTGCGGGCTAGCAGGCAGTTGTTGTTGAAGCTCGGCCGGCCTGGCTCTGCCCCGTAGGCTTCCAGGACGGAACGCGGCTCGCGGGAGATGTCCATCACCTCGGGCACCGCGGTTTGCATGCGGTAGGCCATCTCATATTGGGCGATGCGGGTGCGCGTTTCGGGGTTGCCTAGCTCCGCGGCTTGAATCTCGTTGAGGTCGCGCAAGGCGTCGAGGCTGAGGCGGCGCATATCGCGGTCCATGCCGCGCGGGTTGGAGACGAACAGGACGGGATCGCCGACGGAGCGGCACTGCACGCCCTGATAAATGGACGGCAAAAAGCCATTGCTCCAATCGGCATTGCCGCCGCTGGGCAGGCTGCCGCTGGACACGAGCACGATGAAGCCTGGCAGGTTTTGACTCTCCGAACCAAGGCCGTAGGTGACCCACGAGCCCATCGAAGGACGCCCGAATTGTGGCGAGCCGGTGAACAACAACAGCTCCGCGGGAGCGTGGTTGAACTGCTCACTGAACATCGACTTGATGAAACACAGGTCATCGACAATGGTCGAAATCTGCGGCACGCATTCCGAGCACCAGGCACCCGAACGGCCATAGCGGGCAAACTTCTGGGGAGTGCCTAGCAGTTTCGGGACACCGGTGGTAAACGCGAAGCGGCGACCCTCGAGAAACGATCGCGGGCAGTCTTGCCCGTTGCGGCGGACCAGCTCCGGTTTGTAATCGAACAAATCGAGTTGCGAAGGCGAGCCGGCCAAATGGAGATACACCACGCGTTTGGCCTTGGGGGCGTAATGCGGGCGCCGGGGAGCCATCGGATTGGCCGGGTCGCGCGTCTGCCCGGCTTTCGCGTCACCATTCAATAGCGCATAGGCAATGCCGCCCAATCCCAAGGGGCAGGTCTTGAGAAAATGGCGGCGGGTGACGTTGAGGGCGTTGGTTAGGTGCGGGTTCATAGCCATTAGTTTACCATCCCCAACGCCGCCTGCCACGATTTTTTGGCATGCAAATCTATTTGGTTGGGTCCACCACGAGCTTGGAGTGCACGGTGCCTTGTTTGCTAATTACCAGGAGGTGCATGGGAGCAGGTTCCGGTGAACGGACATCACCCAGACCAATATTGACAAAATTGCCGTCCGGTGAGGGCACAAACAAGGCCGCTCCGGGCGCTTTGGCCATCACAACTTCTTCCTTGCCGGTCTTGTGATTGACAATGACAACCTTGTTGAATGCCTTGGCGCCTTTGTTGTCCGGCAAAGCCTCCTCGAAACCGGTGACATGGACGGAAATGTCGCCTGGGAAATCATAACGCAGTGGCTCGCCTTTTTTGTCGGCAATCAGCATGGCCGCCAGCTTGTCTGAGATCGACGCCGTGTCTTTCACGGTGTCGACCTGCCAGGTCAACTTTTCGCGGCGGAACCCCACCCAGGCCGTATTGCCGTCCCAACCCGACGGGAACATAATGCTCATTGCAAAAGGTCCGCCAGCGTCGTCTTTTTTCTTGCCTTGAGCCGCCGCTTCAAGGGTTTTGTCAAACGGTGTGGTGTCGATGCGATGCTCCACGCCCGTCCAATCCATGAATACCAAGCGGCTCTTGTTTTTGTCCTTGTTGGCGATCACCGCCTTGTTTGAGATCACCGCCAGGAACCCCTTGCCGTCCGGGCGGATCGGTGAGCCGCCGTGAATGGCAGGAACGGTTTTTTCCAACACCTTGAGAGTATCGGCGGCGACGTTGTAAATGGCCGTTTCAGAATTGTCAGTTACGACGATCATGTCGGCCTTGGGAGACCAGAATAACATGCCGGGAGTCGAGAATACAAAGCCCTCCACTTTACCGGCGAACCAGACAAACTCCTTGGATTGTTTGACCTGTTTGCCTTGCATGTCGTAGATGACAAACTGCACGCTTTTGGCCTTGTCGTTGCCCACTTTGAACTTGGAGACAGCAATGCGTTTGCCGTCGCCGCTGACCGCAGGCCACATGGTGCCCTGGCCAATGTACTTGACGACGACGCGCGCAGTTTTGGTTTTGAGATCGTAATGGAGCAGTTCGCCGGAGGGCGGATCGCCGGCGTTCTTGGCCTTGGTCGGCCTGACGTAAACGAAGCCGCTGGAGTCCGGCAGCCAGGTCGTTGGCACGCAACCTGGCAGAACCAGGGCGGCGACGGCGAAGGTCAACATCACGAACAAAGACCTCAATTTTCGCTGCATAGTCAACATGGAGTGTTACTCCGTGAGAAATGAAGTTTGGTAAGGGTAATAACTATTCCAACGCCACCCCAATCGCAAGGATGGTGGACTGGCCTTCATGAAAAAAAAACGCAATGGCTCAGACCTTTTCCGCCAGCGTCTGGGCCTCGCTCACCATGTCCCCAAGCAACCGCAAGCCCAATTCCCAAAACGCAGGATCGTTTACGTCCACACCCAGCTTTGCAAGCAAAACATGCGGCGCATCGGAACCGCCCGACGCCAATAAATCCAAATAGCGCGGCACAAACGCCGGCCCTTCTTGCTTGAATTTCTGCACCAGGGCCAACACAAGCAGTTCGCCGAACGCATACGCATAGCAGTAAAACGGCGCATGAATGAAGTGGCCGATATAGAGCCACCACCAGGCGTAACCCTCGGTCAGCTTGATTACGTTGCCGTGCATCGGGCGGTTAGCTTCCAGCCAAAGTTCGTTGATGCTCTCGGTCGTCAGTTCGCCCTTTTCACGGCGGGCCTGATGCAGCTTTTGTTCGAAGCGAGTCAGCACCACCTGGCGAAAAGCCGTGGCGAAGCCGTCCTCGATCTTGGAGCAGAGCATGGCCAGCCGGGTGCGTGGATCGGTGTAGATTTGCAGCAAGCGCTGAAAAGTCAGCATCTCGCCGAACACGCTGGCCATCTCGGCGGTTGTCAAGGGGGTGTCGCATTGCAAGTAGCCGACAGGGCGCGACAGATACTGATGCAAACCGTGGCCCAGCTCGTGAGCCAGCGTCATCACATCGCGGAGCTTGTCGGTAAAATTCATCAGAATATAAGGATGAACGCTCGGGACCGCGCTGCTGCTGAACGCTCCGCTGCGTTTGCCGGGCCGAAGCTCGGCGTCGATCCAGCGCTTGGCGAAGAACTCACGGATGATCGCCCCCGCCTTGGGGCTAAACGCAGTGTAGCTTTCCTCGACGATCCGCTGCGCCGTGGGCCAATCGCAGTCGGGCATGTCGGAAAACAGCGGGGCATAACGATCGTAATCGCAGAGCTGGTCCACCTTGAGCAACCGGGCTTTGAGGGCATAGTAACGCTGGAAAGTGCCATGATGTCGCTCCACGGCCGTCATAAGGGCATCGACGACGCGGTCGTCGATCTCATTGGCCAGATGCCGTGGCGCCATCGGGTTGGCAAACCGTCGCAAGTCGCAATCGGTTTTGTGATCCTGCACCAGGGTGTTAAAGATGTAAGTCAAGACACGGGCGTTGTCCTGCAAGCCCTTGGTTTGGCCCGCGGCGGCGGCCTTGCGGACATTTCTGTCGGCATCGTACAGTTTGGCCCCGATCTGCTGAAGCGTCAGCGATTCGGCCTTGCCGTCAAACTCATAGGGATACTTGATCGATGCCACCGTTTCATCAAACAAACGCACAAAGGCGGTGCGGCCGGTCACGGACTTTTCCTCGAGGATCTTCTCTTCCGGCTCGGTGAGATAATGCGGCCGCCAGGCTCGTTTCTGTTCGAGATAATGGCGATGGCGCGAAAGTTGCGGTTTGGCGAGCAAAGCCTGCGCCGGTTCGTCAGGCACGCGCACCCACTCCAGATCGAAAAAGATCAAGTGCTTGTTGATAGCGGTGCGTTCCTCGCGGGTGCGGGCCAGCAGCGCTCCATACTGCGGCTCATCGGTCTTGCCGGAATGCAGCAAGGCCGCGAAGGACAACGGTTTGTCCATTAGCTCCGACAGGTTCTCCAGCTCCGCCACCGCCGCGGCCAAAAACTCCGCTTTGGGCCCGCCCGGCACATCGATCTTGCCGCGGTAAGCCTCTTCGAATGCCTTGGCGCGTTGCAGGGCCGCTTGCAAGTCCGCAGTTAGCCGCGGATCGTTCACACTCTGATATAGATCGCCGAGGTTCCAGGCGACGCCGGCGGCGCTGCTGGTCTGTTGAGAACTGGTGGTCATGATTCGCCTCCTTGTTGGCAAGTGGTCCGCGTTACGATAGTTAGGCCGACCATGCGGACAAGGGCCGCCGGCAAATCCGGCAGAAACGGCGCAAACTGCACTCGAAGGGAATGCCAAAATCCGCGACGGTAAATTGGTCTTTGGCGCTGGTAGCGCCCTACAATTACAAGTAGAGAAGGGGAGGTGTGTCGCGTCATGCATCCAATTACTGGCTTCCTCGACCACTGCTGTCTGCTGGCCCGTAACGCCCGCACCGGCGCGGTCGATCTCTATCTCGCCTACGTCATGTGGTGCCTCGATGAAGGCATCCCTGTCCAGGATCAATTCACGTTTCTTGACCAGCTCGCTTGTTTTGGGCTGAAAGTGCGCAAGCGCAAGCAGGAGATCATGTGCCGTGGCATCACGGTGCTGCCGGCGTATCGGGTGATGTCGCCGTGATTTGCCGCACTGACCTCGTTCTGCCGCGCCGCTAGCGTCAAAGCCAAAAATCTCTCCACTACCCCCTTGCATCTCCCACCATAAGCTGCGAATATCTTGCCAAGTGCCAACCCAGGCACAGCAAGCTATTTCGTTGCCCTTTTGTCGAGAGATGCCATGATTCGCAACACTTTCCGCAATTACCTGGTGCTAGGCAGCCTCGTTTCGCTGTCGCTCTTGCACATGCTCTGGCCCACACAAGCCAGCGAGCAACCCGCGACGGCCGAGCAAAAACTGCTCGACGCCTTCGTGGCCCGCAACATCGGCCCGGCCAAAATGGGCGGCCGCGTTACCTCGATTGCCGGCGTCGATGAGCAGCCCAACATCGTCTATGCCGGCACCGCCTCGGGCGGCGTCTGGAAGACAACCGACAGCGGCGCTCACTGGATGCCCATCTTCGACGATCAATCCAGCGTTTGCTGTGGTGACGTGGCCGTTTGCCAGGGCAATCCGAACGTTGTGTGGGTTGGCACGGGCGAAGCCAATCCTCGTAATTCGGTGGCCTGGGGCGATGGCGTTTACAAATCCACGGATGGCGGCAAAACCTGGCAACACATGGGTCTGCGGGATTCGCATTCCATTGGCCGTATCGCCATCAACCCAAAGAATCCCGACATCGTTTATGTCGGCGCCATGGGCCACACCTGGGGCCCCAACAAGGAACGCGGCATCTTCAAGACGACCGACGGCGGCAAGACCTGGGAAGTGTCCAAATACTGGGACGAAAACACCGGCGTCATTGATTTGAAGATGGACCCGACCGATCCCAACACGCTGTACGCCGCGGCCTGGGAAGTTCGGCGCGACGCCTTCTCGGGTGGCGAGCCCATGAAGGTTTTCGGTCCACATGCCGGCCTCTACAAGACCACCGACGGCGGCAAGAACTGGGAGAAAATGACCACCGGCTTGCCCACGGTCCAGGTAGGCCGTTGTGGCATCGACATTTATCGCAAGGATACCAACGTCATTTATGCCATCGTAAATGCCAAGGGTAAGGGAGGCGGCGGTGGCGGTGGCGGCGGCAAAAAGGGTGGCGGCAAGATCGGCGAGCAAGGCGTGGGCGAGCCCAACAACGGCGGCCTTTTCCGCTCCGAGGACAAGGGCAAGACCTGGAAGCACCTCAATACCAATGTGCCCCGGCCGATGTATTTTGGCCAGGTCCGCATCGATCCCACCGATGACAAGCGCATCTACGTCGCGGGCGTCACCATGTTCGTTTCCGACGATGGCGGCAAGACATTCGAAAGCCGTTTCACCTCGGGCCTGGGCAATCCCAACAATTCGCCGCATGCCGATCACCACGCCATGTGGATCAATCCGAAAAACTCCAAGGAGATCTTCGAAGGCAATGACGGCGGCATCTGGTATTCCAAGGACAAGGCCGCGACCTTCAGCCATTTCATGTCCATGCCGCTTGGTCAGTATTACGGCATTTCCTGCGATATGAGAAAGCCGTATTGGGTCTTCGGCGGCTGCCAGGACAATGGCGGTTTCGGCACTCCGAGCGCCACCACTGACCCCGCCGGCATTCGCACCAACCTGGTTCTCTACATCAGCGGCGGCGACGGCTTCCATACGCAGAATGATCCGACCGATTACAACACCGTTTACACCGAGTCGCAAAACGGCGGCTTGCAACGCGTCGATCTGT
>DASRAT010000934.1:0-5885 GCA_035638015.1 Gemmataceae bacterium
CGTTCCTTGAGCACTGGCCGCCAGGCCCGCAGGTGATCCCGCAACTCAAGTAGCGACGAGGCGGTAAGGTCGGCCCCAGCATCCATGAGTGCGTTGCCGTTCGCGTTGGGGCTGGCATTTTTGTTCCACAGCGCTGCCCCAATCCACAAGTCAGGCCGCTTTTTTCTGAGCAATTTGCACAAATAGCGAGCCCGCCGCCGACTGCCCGGTTGCACGGCGCCGATGACAATCAGCGCGGCCTGGTGGTCGTCAACTGCCTTCTCTACGTCAGCCGGCAAGGCGCCGGCGGAGCAGATCTCAACATGCCATTTATTGGGATCGAGCAACAATCGCATCATTTCCATGGCCAACACGTCCGTTTCGTCGCGTGCAGGCACCGCCACCAAGTTGATTCGCATGGATCCCGCTGACCCATTGCCCTGAACTGCCGGCGGATTGGCGTGGGCGGCCTGCCAATCGGCAATCAAGCCCCGATTAGCCTCCTGGATGAAGTGCTCATCATCAACGTTGAGCAATCCCTTGTGGCTATCGCGCCGGGCGGTGCTGAGCGCCGGCAACAGCAATCCATCAAACAACTCTTCGGGGGGATGCTGCTGTGTGTAAACCTTGACGATCCGTGCTGCCTCCTCGGTGTCGTGGGCCGACAATCGTTGGTAAAACGCAGTGGTTTCCTCAAGTGGCGATTCGTCGCTCAGCAGGACCGCCAGGAACTCCAAATGCGGCACATATTTGCCCATGACCACCAGGCAAACTGTCAGCGGACAGCTCAACACCAATCCAATGGGGCCCCACAGAAACGCCCAGAAAGCTGCCGCCGCCAGCAAAGCCACTGGCGATACCCCCGTGCTGCGTCCGTAAACCAGCGGTTCAACTACGTTGTAAGCCAGCACTTCCAGCACCGCATAAAGGCCCACGACATACAGCGGCGGCCACCACGTCTCAAACTGGATCAGACTTAATGCCAGTGGAAAGAACCCGGCCACAGGCGCGCCCAAATAAGGGACATAGCGCAGCAGGCCGGCCAGAAATCCCCACAATACCGCGTGTTCGATGCCCATCAGCGCCAGGCCCACGCCGAATGCCAGGCCATAGCAGCCATTCACCACCAGTTGCATGAACAAAAAACGGCTGATGCGTTGGCCCGCTTCATCCACCGCCTTGGTCGTGGTCGTGATGTTGCCCCGGCCAATCAAGCGTATGCAGCGGTTGCGCAAGTCTTCGCGATATATCAGCATGAAGATGGCCAGCACAATGACCAGGCCGGTTTGGCTGACAAATTCCACGGCAGGAGGCAAGTAAGAAGGCAACCACACCAAGAAACCTGGCTCATTGGATTCCATGACCACAGGTGTCGGCGTCGGCTTGCCTGAGGCCGCTGCCGCGCCGCCCTGCCAGGCGGTCAGCAAGTCCTGCCCCCACTTGTCCAGGCGTTGAAACAGCCCATCCTCGCCGCTGCTTCTGAGGGCCTCGATTTTTTTCTGCGCGGTGCCAGTGTAACTCGGCAATTCGCCCAACACGCTGGCAAATTCACTGGCCACCAACCAGCCGATGCCGGCAATTGCCACTCCCGCAATCAGCGTGGTAATGATCACCGCAGTCAATCGACGCAGCCCATTGCGTTCCAAGACATTGACCACAGGCAGCAGCATGAAGGTCAAAAAAATCGCCAAAGCGAAGGGAATCAAGACGGCCTTGGCCCAATAAAGGGCGGCCAGGATGCCGGCCGCCGCGATTATCGCCGTCAGAAACACCAAGGCACGCTGATTCTGGGCGCGGGAAATGGAGTTGGCCATGTTGCATCGCTCCTTTTGCGGATGAGTTCCGTCTCTGGGAACAACGCAAACGCCGTGCCCTGGCGCGATGCGGTTACTTTCCTTACAATTCGCCGTTTTCTCGATACAAGGTTCGGTCGATGCCGTATTCGGCGATCTTGGCGGTAATGCTGCGCCGCGACAGCCCACTTATTTTCGCGGTGCGGACGACATTGCCATGCGCTCTTTTCAAGGCCTGGCGCAGGTATTGTTGCTCGATGGTGGCCGTCGCCTCGCGCAGCAAATCCGGCAGCGGTTTGTCGAGACTGACTGCGCTCGGCATTTTGGCGGGCGCCGGCTGAACCAATTCCGTCGGCAAATCATTCACCTCGATCATTTGTTCCCGTGACGTCACGCAAGCGCGCTCGATGACATTTTCCAGTTCGCGGATGTTGCCGGGCCAGCGGTAGTTCAGCAGCACCTGCATCGCCGCCGGATCGATTTGCTTGGGCGTTTCGCCCTGGGGAGCGTATTTCTGCATGAAATGCGTGGCCAGGAGGGGGATGTCTTCGAGCCGTTCGCGCAGCGGCGGGAGCTCGATGCGGACCACATTGATGCGATAATAGAGGTCCTCGCGAAACGTGCCCTTTTTGACCAACCGCCGCAAAGGCCGATTGGTGGCGGTCACCACTCGGACATCCACCTCAATCTTGTCCGTTCCGCCGACGCGCTCGAAACAGCGTTCTTGCAGGACCCGCAGCAGCTTGGCTTGCATCGCGGCCGGCACGTCGCCGACTTCGTCGAGAAAGATCGTGCCCTTGTCGGCCGCCTCAAACCGGCCTTTGCGCTGGCTTACGGCGTTGGTAAAGGCGCCTTTTTCATGTCCGAAAAGCTCGCTTTCCAGCAGCGTTTCCGGCAAAGCAGCGCAATTGACCGCGACCAACGGCCCGCTGCGATTGCACGAGGCTTCGTGAATCGCCCGGGCCACCTGCTCCTTGCCGGTGCCGGTTTCGCCTTCGATCAACACTGTCGTGGTGGTGTGGCCAAGATTGTTGATTAGCTCAAAAATGCCATGCATGCGCGGGTTTTTGCTGAGAACATTGTGAAAAGCATAGTTCTTTTGCAGCTGGGCCCGCAGCGTGGCCAGTTCGTTTTGCAAGCTGCGCTCGCGCAAGGCCCGCTCGATCACCAGGCGAAGGTTGTCAATGTCGGTCGGCTTGGTGAGAAAATCATAAGCGCCAAGCCGGATTGCCTGGACGGCGTCGTCGATGCTGCCAAACCCTGTCATAACGATGGTGGTTACTGGTAGCCGGCGCTCTTGAATGGTGCGGATCAAATCCAGGCCGCTGCCACCTGGCAAGCGTAAGTCGGTCAGCACCAGGCTGTAGCTATTTTGTTCCAGGGCCGCCAGCGCTTTGTGAACGTCGCTGACGGAATCGACCTCGTAATGGCAGTTGGTTTGCAAAAGTTGCCGCAGATGCTTGCGGGCAATTTCGTTGTCTTCGACCACCAGAATCCGGACAGGGCCTGTGAAATGCAGCTGAGGGTTGACGCTAACGCTCATGGCAATGTTCTCCCTTTAGGGATTGTGAGGGAAAGGGGCGACAGACTAAAACCGCTGCCAAGACGTGAGCAGGAGAGCACATCGCTGCCAAGACATGAGCAGCAGATTACTCATCTTTCATTATTGGAAATCAAAAACAAGTTCGCAAGTGTCCAGGTGTTTTTGTGACAAATTCTTTCACTTGTAAGGATTGGCACCCGGGTTGCAAAACAGCGAATTGTGAGTTTCAAAAAGCACCCCACTGTTTTGTTGCGTGGCAACAAGGAGTTTCGCCATGAACCGCATTACACGCTTTCTTTTGGCGGCCATAATGGCCGTCGGTCTGGTGACACTATGCGATGCCCCAGCAAATGGAGGCCGAACCGGTGGTCCAGCATTCGAGACTAACACGTGTCCCGCCAATGGCTCGATTTTTTATGACATTGAGTTCAACGCCAACGAACCGGCCATTGTGACAGTCACGGGAAACGGCACCAATCTGGACCTGCTCATTTACGACAGCGACGGCCACGAAGCGTTAGGGATTGGTTTTGCCGACCGCAAGGTTGCGACGATGAATGTTTACAGGGCAGGCTTGTTTCGCATCGAAGTTCGCAACCTGGGGCCATTGACAAATACCTTCAAAATTAGCACGAACTAAGCATTTTTGGGCGATAGGGCGTCTCAGGGACGGGGGCCTGAGCCGGGTTGGAGCCCGGCTCAGGTTTTCGCGTGCTGGCCTTTTAAGCATCCGGCCTTTCGCTTGCCGTTTCTTTCATCATGGCCGGCGTGGTGCCGCCAGCGGCGGCAAGAATTCGCGCAGCTGCCTCCAAGCGCTCGGCGCTGTCTTCACCTTCCACCTCCACGCCAACGACAATTCGGCCTAGCCGAATCGCCTCCTGGTAATGCTCGCCGATTTCGTTGCCGTAGCCGTCATAAAGGATGAGACCACTTAATCCGCCGGCAATTGCGCCGCCACCGATCAAAACGGGGATAGCGGGGATCAAAGCGGCGCCTCCCGTGAAGAGGACCGCTGCGGCCAACCCCAATCCGCCAATCGCCGCGCCAACCGCGCCTCCTTCCAGGATTGCTTCAGCCACATGGGAACCGGGCTGCTCGGCGCGTGGCACGCCCAGAGCGAAATCATCAGCGCACTGACTTGGGCAAATGACTGCCAATTCGTCCTTGGAAAAGCCGGCAGCAAGCAACATCGTGATAGCTTTGTCCGCCTCGGAAACAGCGCCAAAATAAGCCACGCGAAACGACGTATCGCTCATGGTGTGAGTCATGGGCTTCTCCTTTCGAGGAAATCCATCTGCGCCCCTGGAAATGGGCTGGGCAATTGCCGTGCCGCAAGGCCGCGTGCAAAACCGCAGCATTCAAGTTTCGGCCACGGATGGCAATAGAACATGCACGATTTTGCCTTTGCCAGGCGACCTGGTAACCCACATGCCGCCCTCCTGGCGACGGACAATTGCTGCCGCCTCACTCCCACTCCAGCCTCTGCCGGACCACTCCAATAGATCCGCTGTGTCCGCGCCCGTGTCGATAATTTGCAGCCAGACGTGCCAGCGTTCGGACAGAATGGGTTCGCAATCGAGCGTGGCATTGAACTGCCGGTTGGCAAATACGGCTTGAGTTCGAATCAGGATCACGCCCGGCTTGTCGCCAACAGCCTCACAAGCACTGAAAAACAAGGTGGTCACCAGGCGGCGGATCGGCTCGGCTTTGGCAAGAATCTCCGGCAGATCGGCTCGAAGGCTGTATCGAATCTCGGTTTTGTCTGCCGCGCAAAGCTTGAGGAGCGGGACCAGATGTTGAATCACCTGGGAAAGATTTACGGTTCCAGCGGGCCGTTCGAACCTTGGCTCGGCCAACGGCAAGAAACGCTTCACCGTGTCAGCGGCATCACAACCATGACCGCCCATCAGCAAATCCGTAGCTGTGGTTATTCTGCGATTGCATTGTGTCGGCTCCGGCCAAGCCGCACGACCGTTTGGAAATTTACGCAATTGTCTGCGGTGCCAATAAGCCCCTTCCACGGGTGTATCTCCACACGATTGGTGATTGAACTTTCGTCACTTGCCGCCAATGCAGTTGCCTCAATCAAGTGTTGGCCCAACGCGCGACCCGAGCAGCTGCCAACGGCTGGGAGGCATTGGTAAACGGCTCAGAAGTAACTGAGCGGCAATTCCTCCAACTCCGACATTTGACCGTTGTCCGCGATAGAAATCTGGAATGCCAGCCTGCCAAGCCGCAATTCGTCGCCGCTTTTTAGCTCGTACTCTTGCGAACCGGCTATTTGGGCCTCCGCGTTGTCATCGTCAGCAGCCATGCATTGGCCCACTTTTTCGCCGTTGACAAATGTGCCGTTGGAACTGCCCAAATCACGGACACGGAGATTGGGCGGATTGAAAATGAGCACGCAATGGTGCCGAGACACACTGCGAACCCAGTCGGACGACAGTTGAATATCGCAATCGCTGGAGCGTCCCACCACATACCGCCCAGGCCTGTCCAGGGCAAGACACTGCACGTCAAGGCTGCCCGCGGGGGGGAGTTAACACAATTGTCGCGGCCATGTTGGACTC
>DASRAT010000935.1:0-2499 GCA_035638015.1 Gemmataceae bacterium
CAGGGTCACTGGGTCCAGTGGGAACTGCAAAGGGGCAGGTTGAAATGCGATGGAAGATGGCGTTCGCGCCCGCCGAGAAAGGGAGCGCACTCTGGCGGGCGCCAGCTGGCGGACACGGCTCAAGTCGATCTCGTCGCCCCAGTCGAAGGCGACCATCACGTGCAGCGTGCCGGCCAGCATAATAGCGACGCTCCGCGGAATCAGAGCGTGGCCAGCACAATCGAATATAAAACGATGCCAATCACGAAAATCGCCAGCATGAGCAACACAATGGCCTTGGCCGCCATGGTGTCGGAAGTGCGGAAGAAAGCCCATTCCTTTGGCGGGAACAAGTCGGCTGGATTGGCCGTGGCTTCGGCGTGGTGCTCGGCGCTCATGGTCCAAAGTCCTTTTTTGTGGTGGTGAAAGGGAACGAAAGCTATCATACAAAGGGGGACGATTCGGGGGCAATAGCCCCTATTATAAAGTCTGCTTTAAGTTCGCGCGAAACCTCAGTGCTTTGCTGGTGTTAAAAGGTTATCGGTCATTAGGCCCGTCTGCGCACTGGCGTGGATGGCGTACCAAGAATCGTGGGGGCAAGTCTTACATGCGTAGCAATTTGCGTCCATCCACGTCTGTGCGAAGCAATCGGCTGAATCGGTGGAAACCGGTCCTGGCCATGGCCAGCCTCGCGGCTATCATTTTTTGGGCGGCAACCGATGGTCCCGCCGTCCTTCACGCTCAAGACAAGGGCGCCAAGAAAAAGGGCCAACCCCTCACTCATCCCGTACCGGCCGCGGGCACCACGGTCAATGTTTCCTCGCTGGCCAAGATCATTGACGACGAGATCGCACTGCGGCTCAAACAAGAGAAAATCCCCGCCTCGGCCAAGTGCGACGACAGCGAGTTCATTCGCCGCGTTTATCTGGACATCGTCGGCGTCATTCCGTCGGTGGACCGGGTCAAGGCTTTCCTCGACAACAAAGATCCCAACAAACGCGAGCAACTGATCGACCAGCTGCTGGCCAATGGCAACTTCGGCAAGCAACTGTCCGAAATCTGGATGCACGAAATCATCTCGCTGACCGATCCGGAAAACCGTCTGCTGCCCCTCGAAGGACTGCGTAAATGGATGGAAACCGGATTCAACAATGGCAAGCCCTGGAGCAAGATGGTGGAGGAAATGCTCACCTCCAGCGGCACCGTGGAAGACAACCCCACCACCATATTCTTCGCCGCCAACAAGGGCGTGGACAAAGTCACCGGCCAGGTCACGCGGCTCTTCCTCGGCGTTCAACTGCAATGCGCTCAATGCCACAATCATCCGTTTACCGATTGGAAGCAGGATGAATACTGGGGCATGGCGGCGTTCTTCAAGGGTGTCAAGCAAAACGTGACCCCGAAAAAAGCGGCCAAGGACGGGACGCCAGTGACCATCACCGAAGTCGCCGTGGCCGGCGGACCCGCGGCCGGCAAG
Source organism: Gemmataceae bacterium (assembly GCA_035638015.1). Lineage (GTDB taxonomy): Bacteria > Planctomycetota > Planctomycetia > Gemmatales > Gemmataceae > DASRAT01. The sequence continues at coordinate 1,457 of DASRAT010000935.1, forward strand.
GTGCTGCCCAAAAAGAAAAAAGGCGCGGACATTCCCGAAGGCTTCAAGAATGTGCCCCCCAAATTCCTGGCGGGTTCCACTGCCAAGGTCACGGGCGCGGCCCGGCCGGTGCTGGCCAAATGGCTGACATCCACTGACAACCCGTACTTCGCCAGGGCGATGGTCAACCGCATGTGGGCCCATTTCTTCGGTCGCGGTTTCGTCAATCCCATTGACGACATGCACGACAACAACCCAGCCACGCATCCGGAGTTGTTAATAGCCCTGGCCGAACAGTTCAAACGACACAACTACGATCTCAAATACCTGGTGAAGTCGATTGTGATGAGCGACACCTATCAGCGCTCGAGCAAACCTTCCCAGGGCAACGATTCGGACACCGAATTCTTTAGCCGCATGTACATTCGCAGCATGACCGCTGAGCAGATGTACGACTCCTTTACGGTCCTTGTAGGCGCACCAGGCAAAGGTGGCGACAAGGGCGCAAAGAAAGGAGGTATGGTGCCTGGCGGCAAAAAGGGCGGCGGCGGGCCGCGTGAGCAGTTCGTCCGCTTCTTCCGCCTCGAAGAGGGCGCCGATCCGCTTGAGTATCAAGATGGCATCCCTCAGGCGCTGCGCCTGATGAATGGGCCTATTTTCAACAAAGGCGGCAACACGCTGGAGGCGGCACTCAAGCAAAAATCCGCCGCGGAGGGCATCAAATATCTCCACCTGGCGGTCTTTGCCCGTCCTCCCACCACGCAGGAAACGCAAAGGCTTTCGGCCTACATGGCCAAACAGGCGAACACCAGGATTGCGTACAACGATATTCTTTGGGCCATGCTGAACAGTAGCGAGTTCAGGCTCAATCACTGATATTTTGGGATTGGTTGTGATTAGAAAACCGAAACCTTTAACCGAACACTTACGCACAAGGATATTTACCATGCTTGATCTTAGTCTTTCGCGGCGTGACATGCTAAAATTGGCCGCCACCGGCGCCGGCGCGACGGCGCTCTCCGGCTGGCTGCCAGTCCTTGCGGCCCGCGCCGCCGAGGTGCAGG
>DASRAT010000936.1:0-3514 GCA_035638015.1 Gemmataceae bacterium
GTTGATTGTGCTGACCATTGATGGTTCGGCTCAGCCGCCAAAGGCTGCCGCCAAGGACAACGCACCGCCGAGTGATCTGCGGCCCGAGGACATCATCCGCGTCCTCGCCGCCCCAGTGTTTCGGCATGCCAGCGGCGTGCAATGCGTGGCTGCCAGCCCGGACGGCAAAATGATCATCACCGGCACCAAAGACGGCGCCACTGTTTGGGATGCTGCCAGCGGCAAGAAGTTGAAAATGCTGGCCAGCGGCGACGTTCGCTGTCTGGCCGTGGCGGGCGACATCGTTGCCGTGGGTTTGGCCGAAGGCATCATTGCCATCGTCGAGCTTGGCACGGGGAAGACGAAGCATGCAATTCAGTATCGGGGCGCTTACCCGCGCTGGTTGGCATTGTCGGCGGATGCTTCCCTGTTGGCGTGCAACTTCGTTCAGGACATCGAGATTTGGAGTGTCGCCACAGGGAAACAGACAGGCGCCCTAACGGGCCACGCGGCCAACGTCAATCAGGCCGTATTCCACCCGGACGGCAAAAAGCTTTATTCCGTGAGCGCGGACGGAACGCTGCGGCAATGGAATTTAGCGACAAAAAAGGAAACAAAGCGATTGGCTTTGGGGCCTGAGTGGATTGCGGTTGCGCTGGCCCTGAGCAAAGACGGCAAATCGCTGGCCCTGGCTGCCAACTGGCAGTTCAGCGACAAATTGGCGGATAATTATAACCATGTGCGCGTGCTGAATTCCGCCACCTGGAAAGAGCGTTTCAGGGCGCACTTGCCTGGAAGCGTGGCTCACGACCTGAGCATCTCGGCGGATGGACGGCATGTCGCGGCGGTCATCCAATGGCTGTCGTCCAAAGATCCACACGTTCCGCTTTGGGATACATTGACCGCCAAACAAGTGCTGCTCGAACCTGAAAACCCCAGCCGTCTCCAGCTGCCGGCCAATGGCCTGGTGTTCTTGCCGAACGGTAAGACGCTCGCGTCCACGGGTGAAGACGGCTGTATCCGCCTTTGGAACGTGGCCGACGGCAAGCAGCACGCCAGCACCAAGGGAACGCCCGGCCCGATCACCGCCCTGGCGATGTCGCCGAAGGGCAATGTCGTGGCTTCCGCCGGACAAGGCGGCGCCACGCAGCTTTGGGATGCGGTCAAGGGCGGGCCATTATGCCAACTCGGCAAGCACCTGATGGACGACATCGTGTTTTCGCCGGACAGCCGTTTCGTGGTCACGCTTGGCAAACCCGATGTTACCAACCAAACCGCCGGCGCGTTGTTGTGGGACGTTCGCACGGGCGAGCACAAGCACACCTTCAAAAGTGTTTATCGCTGCGCCGCTTTTTCGCCTGACGGCAAAACGCTGGCCGGCGCTGACGACCAGAATAACGTCCGGCTTTGGGATGTCGCCAAAGGGACCGAGTTGCGGCTGTTTTCGGGACATATCTTGCGGGTTCACGCCTTGGCGATTTCGAACGACGGCGCCACGCTGGCTTCGGCGAGCGACGACGGCGAAGTGCGGTTTTGGCAATTGGCAACAGGAAAGTGTTTACTGCAGTTTCCCCTTAGCTGTCATCACTTGTGGTTTTCGCCTGATGGATCGCTGCTGTTCGTCATCCCTCACGACCAGGATGGCATCGGCGTTTACGAAACGATCACGGGCCGCAACGTGCTTGCCAGGACGACTGCCAATCAAAACTTCCAACCCCTCGCAGGCAAGCCCATCTTCCAACCTGCCGTGGGCATGTTGGCGGGACCTTATCCCACGAGGCGGGGCTCTTATGCCACGGCACATGGCGGCGCGACGTTGGTGTTCGCGACCATGCCAGGTCGATTTTCCACCCTCGACATGGCCAGCGGCAAAGCGGCTGGCCCCGACATCGCTTACGGCGGCCAATTCACAACCGCCGAGTTCAGCGCGGATGGACGAACGTTGGCCCTGGGCTACGCGGACGGCGGATTGGTTCTGTGCAAGCCGCCGCCGTTGCCGCCACGCAAGCCACTCCCTGCCAAGATGGATAACGCGAAGCTCACAGAGCTGTGGCAGGCACTGGCGGAGCCGGATGCCAAGGCCGCTTACCAGGCTCGTTGGCACCTGAGTGCCGCCGCCCAGCAAACGCTGACGCTGTTTCGCAAGCAGCTTCACCCCCAAAAGGCCGATGCCAAGCAAGTGGCAACGTGGATCGCACAACTCGGTAGCAAGTCTTTCAAGGAGCGCGAATTGGCTTTGGCGGAATTGGAGAAAGCTGGCGATGCGGCACAAACGGCGCTGCAAGCGGCGTTGGAACGAAAGCCGCCGCTGGAGGCCACGCAGCGAATCGAGTGGTTGCTGGGCAAGTTGTATCCGTTGTCGTCCGGGGCGACGTTGCGGACACTGCGGGCGATTGTGGTTTTGGAGGCGATCAGTGGCGAGGAAGCACGCGGCATTTTGCAGGATTTGGCTGGGGGAACGCCAGGGGCGCGGGTGACCGAAGCGGCCAGGGGGGCGCTGAAAAGGTTGGCGGTGAGGTGAATGCAGTTCGTGCTGGCGTAGTTTGCGTTGAAAGACAATCACGAAAGCATGGAACAACGGAAGTACGAAAAGGAAGGGCTGTGACATATGCGAGTCTTCTTAAGCTTCGTGAGCGTCATCACGGCAGGCTTGTCGATGGCTTTGCAAACGCCGGCCGCCGATCAGCAAAAGCCGGAAGTCAAACAAAAGAACATACGGGCCGATGAGTTTGGCGATCCGCTGCCGGAAGGGGCTTTTTACCGGTTGGGGACGGCGCGGATGCGGCATTTGGCCAATAACCTTTTCTTCTCGGCCGAAGGCCTGCAAATGTTCTCTTGGGGCTCACGCGACGATCTCCACAATTGGGACATTGCAACGGGTAGTTTAGTAAAAAAAATGCCGGCAACGGCCGGATGCCAGGAGGTCGTTGCGTCTCCGGATTCTCGCTGGGTTGCAGCGGTTTTCGATAAAAAAATACACTTGGCAGATCTGGCGTCCGGCAAAGTCTCGGCGGAATGGAAACACAATCACGCATGGCGATGCCTGGCTTTTGACAAGGACGGCACAACGCTCGTTGGACTTGCCAAGGACAACGTGATTTACCGTTGGGACATCAACAACGCCAAAGAGACGGCGCCAGTTCCGCTCCTGAATTTGCCCAAGGAGTTTAGCGTGGAGGGCGGGACGACGTGGGTCATGACTCCGGACGGCGGCGTCTTGGCAGGCAAACATCGAACTTACCAAAAAACCAAAAATGAGTCTTACCCGTGGCGATTCTGGGATACGGCCACGGGCAAAGAAGCGCGGCCGCCTCTCATGACTTCGCACCCATACTGGCAATCATGTTGGTCGCTTGATGGACGATTGCTTGCCATATTGCCCAACTCCGATGACCACAAAGCAATGTTTGATGGCGGGATTCTGGCGGGAGGCAAGCTTGAAGTGTGGGACACGGTTGAGGGCAAACGCTTGCCGTTCGAAAAAGGCTTGGAAAAGGACAAAGGCAAAAATGGCAATGTGATAGCCCACCGCGTG
>DASRAT010000937.1:0-2775 GCA_035638015.1 Gemmataceae bacterium
CTGCACCAGCGACAAGGACTGCCGGCAACTCCTGGGCGACTGCGTCAAGCTTTACAGCCTTCGCAAGCACCTGATCTTCGACCGCGATGCGTTGCAACAAGACTGGGGCATCAAGCCCGAGCAGGTGATTGACTTTCAAATGTTGGTCGGCGACAGCGTAGACAATGTGCCCGGTGTCGTCGGCATCGGGCCCAAAACAGCCACCAAGCTGCTGCAAGAATTCGGCACCGTGGACAATTTGCTCGCCAACATCGACAAGGTGGCTGGCGCCAAGAAACAGGAAAACCTGCGTGCGTTCATCCCGAACAAGGAGCGCAATCGCGACCTGGTCACCCTCAAGACCGATGTGCCGATGCCGCTGGCGTGGGACGAATGGAGCTTGCGTGAATGGGACGTTCCACGGCTTTTGGCATTATTCAAAGAATGGGGTTTTCGCTCCTTCGCCGATCAAGTGCGCTCCGCGACACCCAAGGAAGAACCGGTTGCCGAAACCGGACTGGTGCAAGGCGACCTCTTTGGCTCGCCCGAGATTGCTGTGACGCCGCTACCATCGGGCGATGTCTGGGATTACTCCAAGTATCAGCTTGTCAATACGCCGGAAAAGTTCGCAGCCTTTAAGGCGGAATTGGCCAAGCAAACGCGATTTGCCGTCGATCTGGAGACAACCGGTCTGGAACCACGCTTGGCGGACATGGTCGGCCTGGCGTTTTCCTGGCAAGAAGGCGAAGCTTATTACCTGGCCGTTCGCGGCCCAGCGGGCGAGCCTGCTCTAGACACAAAAACGGTGTTGGCCGAGTTGAAACCGATTCTCGAAGCAGCGATGCCGGCCAAGGTTAACCAGAACATCAAATACGACATGCTCGTTTTTCGTCAGCACGGAGTAAATCTTGGCGGCATCGTTGGCGATCCGATGGTTGCCCATTATGTCCTGCACGCGGACGAGCGTGAGCACAACATGGAGGCGCTGAGCCGGACCTATCTGCATCACGAAGCGGTGCCAATCACCGACTTGATCGGCAAGAAAGGCAAAAAGCAGCTGCGGATGGATCAAGTGCCGACGCAAAAAGTCGCCGAGTATTCCGGTGAAGACGCTGACGTGGCCCTGCGACTGTGCCAACAATTGGAAGCCGAAGTTGAAAGCGCCGGATTGAATGATCTATACCGGAACCTGGAATTGCCGCTAATCGATGTACTGGCCGAATTGGAATTCAACGGCATCCGCATTGATGTGCCGCGACTGAAAGCCATCAGCGAGGAGATGGCGGGACAACTGGAGACATTGGAAAAAGAGATTTACACTCTTGCCGGCCACGAGTTCAACATCGCCTCGCTCAACCAACTTCGCAAGGTGCTTTTCGATGAGCTGCAATTGATTCCCAAGCGCAAGACTGGCATCACCAAGGTTGCCAGCACTGACCAAGAGACGCTTGAGGAATTGGCCTTGGTTCATCCGTTGCCGAAGAAGTTGCTGGAACAACGCAAGATCACCAAGCTTAAAAGCACCTATGTCGATGCGTTGCCGGCATTGGTAAACCCCACCACGGGACGAGTCCATACGTCATTCAATCAAGTTGTAGCGGCGACAGGTCGGCTCAGTTCCAGCGATCCAAACCTACAGAACATTCCTATTCGCACCGAAGAAGGCGGCCGCATTCGGCAGGCTTTCATTCCCGAACCCGGCTGGATCCTGCTAACCGCCGACTATTCCCAAATCGAACTGCGGCTACTTGCGCATTTCTGCGGCGACGAGGTCCTTCAACGGGCTTTCGCGGAAGACCGCGACATTCACACCATTGTCGCCGCCCAGGTTTACGGTGTAGATCAGAAAGACGTGACCACGTCCATGCGCGGGGCCGCCAAGACTATTAACTTCGGCATTATTTACGGCATGAGTGCCTTCGGCCTGGCCCGGCGCCTGGAGATTTCCAAATCCGACGCAGACAAATTCATCAAGGACTACTTCGCCCGCTACCCACAAGTGTTGGCATACCAGGACAACCTCTTGAAAAAAGCCAGGGAAACGGGTTTCGTCTCGACAATCCTGGGCCGCCGCCGCCGCTTTGATCCCAAGGCGATTCGGCCCAATTCGACCTATGAGCAACGCAACCAGGCGGAACGCGAAGCGATCAACATGGAAATCCAGGGTTCCGCCGCCGATCTCATCAAGGTGGCGATGCTCAATGTCTTTCGGCGATTGAAAAGCGAAAAGCGGCAATCCCGGATGCTTTTGCAGATTCACGATGAACTGGTGTTCGAGACGCCGCCGGAGGAGTTGACGGACGTGGCCCGTTTGGTGCATGATGAAATGACGCGGGCGCTGGCGGATAGGTTGCAGGTGCCGTTGAAGGTGGATGTTTCGGCGGGGGCGAATTGGTTGGATGCGGAGGCAGTCGCGTTCTAGCCGCTTGCGGCATACCGAGAGCCATTGCAGTTGCAATACGCTGGCATTGACAAGGCGTTTTTGCTTGAATACCGTCAGGAGGTCAAAACCATGACGCCGTTATCTGAAAAAAAGCTGCCCCCGACTATCCCACGAGAAACCGTAGAGGAGCAGTTTAAGCGCTTGGCGGGCAAGTGGGAGAAAGACGTTGCCTATCTTTCCTCACTGGGCTACGATCATCCCGCTTACCGCGAAATTACCCGGCTTGGGCCGGATGTCGTGCCATTGCTGTTGCGCGACATGGAACTTCATCACACCCATTGGTTCTGCGCACTTCGTGAGATTACGGGAGCAAATCCCGTTCCCGCAGATGCTTCGGGGCACATCGTCGAAAT
>DASRAT010000938.1:0-4928 GCA_035638015.1 Gemmataceae bacterium
CCTTCGGACGTATCATGCACCATCTGTTCGGGTGATTGTCCGTTGCCTTTGGCAAATCGCTTGGCGTCATCTTTGAACATGGCCGGCAACCCCTTCTCCTGCTGCCCCGGCGATTTCTGCTCGATGAACCGCCGCCAGCCCTGGGTGCCCAGCAGCAGATCGAGGGCGACGTGGGCCTTGGCCACGTCCAGGCCCATGTCTGATTTCGATTGATTCAGCAGCAGGAAGTCGGCGTATTCCAGATCCTCCGGGCCGCGGACTTCGCTGGTCAAGAGGAAATGGCTCGGCATGGCCCGGGCGGTGCGGTCGTTGCGGAGTTTCAGGATGCTCTTGTCCACCACGGAAACGACGACGATGGCGGGGGCGGGTTTGTTGTGTTGATCGGTCGCTTTCAGGGACAGCGTGACGCGGTCGCCGGGGGTGTAGCTGTTTTTGTCGGTGAAGAGCTGCAAATTCAGCTTGTCGGGCGAATGGCGATAGATCAGCCGCTCGGCCAGGGGCTTGAGTTCGTTGTCACTGATCACTTCGAAGACGGTGATGCGATAGACGCCACTGACGCTGGCGGCCGGTTTGAGGGTGAGCGATTTGGATTGACCGGCCCCGACGGTGGCCGACTCGTGATCGAGCAGCTGGCCGCGGCAATAGGCGCCGACCAGGAGCTTGCGGTCTTTGCCGATGCTGTGCAGCACCACGTCGATCTTGTTCGTCACCACGCCTTGCGGCAGATGCAGTACGACGCCGGTGTCTTGCACGGGGGGCAGCCAGAAACTGCCTTCGATGCCGCCTGGGGAATCGATTTTCAGCTCGTAATGCTCGCCTTTGACGGGGGTGAAATCGAAAAGGCCCATGCCCTGGTTGACGCCGATTTCCTTGTGGTCGTTTACGGTTTGGATCGTGGTGACGGGTTGGCCGGCCTTGTTGACGATCTTGCCGCGCAGCTCGGCGGGCTTACCCAACGGCGTGCGGACCTGGAAATAGACGCGGTTGGGAGCGCCGGCGATAAGTTCGCCGCCTTCGGGGAAGAAATCGACCACGAGCTTGTTGAGGATAATGTTGATTGGCTCGACGGTGGTTTCGACGTTGGCGCCGTCGGTGAAGGTGACGGTCAGGACGCCTTCGCCGCGTTCGATTTTTTGGGGCAAACGGAACTGGGCGACGCACTGGCCCTTGTCGTCGGTCTTGAGATTTTCGAGCTTGGCACATTCTAGCTTGTCCACCTCCGCGACGAGCTTGACGGGCTGGCCGGACAGAATGCGGCCGCCTTCCGCGAGGGCGACCTTGCAGGTGACCGTGACCAGATCGCCGGGACCGTAGGATTTGCGGGTGAAATCGACATCTTTGAGCAGCCGCGGGGCCTGGTAGCGATTGACGAGAACCTTACGTTTTTCGGGCGGGAAGCGGTCGTAAGCCTCGCTGACGATGAGCGAGTATTCGCCGCCGGGGAGTTCGTCGGGCAGCTGGAATGTTCCCGCGCCGATGCCGCGAAGCTCCTTGCCGTCCGGGCCTAGCAATGCTTTGCCGTCTTTGTCCTTGAGCTTGGAGGCGCCGATCATCTGAGCGGGCTGCTGCGTGCCAGGCTGACGGACTTCGACGACCTGTTCTTGATCGCCGACCATGCGCACCAGGCGGTAACGCAGCTCGAAGACTTCCTCGGCGGGCTGGAGACTGAAACGCTCCAGCGTCAGCGAACGGAAGTGAACGAGTTCGCCGGGGCGGTACATGGGGCGGTCCGTCATGATATGCGTGACGTAAAGCGAGGTGACCAGCGGCAGGATTTCGTTGACGAGGGTTTTTTCCTCCTTGCCGTCGGGCTGGACGGCGAGCAGACGCAGACTGAGCTGGGTGCCCGGCTTGAGCGGCAGATTGGCGGGCAACACGAAATCGGTGGTCCCTTCCTTGAGGGAGGTGCGGGTGATCTCGGCGTTGGTTTTGCTGTCCACGACCATGGCCAGCAGCTTGGCGTCGCTGGCCAGGCCGGGCTTGCGTTTGGCTTCGATTTTCAATTCGTTGACGCCGCCGGCTTGCAGGGTTTTGGGATGGGTGACGGTGAACTGCACGGGCTGGCTGTCGTATTCTTTTTTGATTTTGATGAGGTCGTTGCGGTACTGGAGTTCGACCAACTCGATCTGTTTGTTGAGGGCGGCGATTTCGGCGTTCAGCGTTTGTTGCTCGGCGGTTTGTTTGGAGAGCAGTTGGTCGCGCTCGCGGGTGGCTTTTGCCAAATCGGATTGGGCGCGGCTGACGGCGTTGGTGTGCACGAGCCAGGCGATGGCGGTGTAACCCAAGGGGCCGGCGATGGCCAGGAAGATGGTGGCGGCGATGGCCCAGCGGCGCCAGGGGCGCTGGGGTTTGGGTTTCAGTGGGGCGCGCTGCATGGGGAGCGTTGCCGGTTCGAAGCGGACGTCCGGGAAGGACGTTTTGGCGGCGGCGGCGAGCAATTGTTGTTGCGAGCGGGCCTTGTCCAGGGCGGCGCGGCAGGTTTCGCAGGTCGCCAGGTGGGCGGTGAGGGATTGGTGTTCGGCGTCGTCGAGCAACCCATATAGATGATGCAGGAGCCGGGATTGGTGGGTATTGCAGGTTATCATGGAATATCACCTTGGATGAAGCGATGTTTAGGTAGCCCCTCCGGGGCCGCATGGGGCCATTGGCTGCCACGTTCCAGGGGTTTGACTCCAGGGGTTTTACCCCAGGGGTTTCACCCCTGGCTATTAACAGGTAGCCCCTCCGGGGCCACTCGGGCCAATGCGTGCTATGTTCCAGGGGTTTCACCCCTGGCTATTAACAGGTAGCCCCTCCGGGGCCGGCAAAGTTGTAGGCAATTAGTTCAGTAGTTTTCGCAGTTTCTCCACGGCGTTGCGCATTTGCGTTTTCACCGTTCCCACTGGCACGCTGCGCATCTCGGCAATCTGCTCGTAAGTCAACTCGCCATTCTGGCGCAGCAGGAAGATTTCTTTTTCCTCGATGCGCAGCGCCAGAATCGCCTTGCGCAGGCGTTCCACCGATTCGGTGAATTCCAGCGCCTGCCCCGGCGGGGGTGTGTTGTGAGCAATCATGAATTCCTCCCCGCGCAGCGGTTTGACGCGGCGTTTGTAGGCGCTGCGCTGGACATCCTTGGCGGTGTTGAAACAGACACGAAAGATATAGGCCCGCAGGTTGACCACTTCGCCCAGCTTGTCGCGGGCGGCCCAGCATTTGATGAACGCCTCCTGAGCGGCGTCCTGGGCGTCTTCGCGGTTGCCCAACACGAACAGCAGCGTGCTGACCAACTCGTCGCGCAACTCATTGAAGGCGCGAACCAGCAGACCCCCGGCATCGTGGTTGCCGTCGGCCACTCCCGGAGCCTTCAGCTGCTGGTCGATGTTGGTCATCTTGTTCAACCGAAAAGACGAGAAAGGGTGGGGGAGGGTTTTGTTGGGGCGAAGAATTATTTGGAGTATAGCCGGAAGGGATGAAAAAGGCCCGCGAAACCGGATGGGCTCGCGGGGATATGGGGTGTGTACGGGATGATGGCGTAAGATCACTTGGAGGCGTCATCGCCGAGTAAGTATGCCAGGGCGGCCTTTTTTTTTGCAACATCGGCTTTGTGTTTGGTAACGGCGGATTCCGCAGATGCAATTTCTTCTTTTGTTATAATGGTGTTCCGAGTAGGCGAACTCAATTGCTTCAAACGATCAAGTTTTGCCGCGGCTTTGTTGAGACTAGCCATTGAAGCTTCGGCGTCGACATAGGCCAATTCGACGTCGTTCACGACTTGTTGCCGGACTAAACCCAGCTCTGCTTCGGCCAATTGCATCTTTGCTTCGGCAACCAACACGAGGGCTTTGGCGTTGTGGGGGTCAGCCTTCATTAGTGTTGCCTTTTGAGTCTTTTCGGTTCTAAGCTTAGAGACGAGGGAATCTGCCTGGGCCAATTCTTCATCCGTGACCCTCTGTGCATGTTGCAGTCGCAGTCGGTTGAGTTGCATCCACGTGGCCTCAGCTTCGCTGAGGACGATGTCTGCCATCTCAAGCTCAGCTTTGGCAATCACAGTTTTGGCTTGAGCCGATAGGCGAACACGGTTGAGCTCGAGTTCAGCCCCGTGAACATTGGCGACCGCGATGAGAATTTCAGGATTGTGCTTGAGCGCCTTTGCCTTCGCCACTTCCAACGTGAGCGGGCCGGTTTCCTTGGCGTCCTTGGGCGGTTGCTGATTCTTGGCCGGCTCTTTGTCCTGGGATGGCAGCTTTTTCTTGGCCGGTTGGGGCGGTGGTTGCGATGACACGGGGACGGCGATCACCGCCGCGATGGTGAGAAAAGCCGATATGAAAATTGCTTTGCTGTTCATCGAACTTCTCCTTGGGGCAGCCATGTATTTTGTGCCAAGCTCACTTCGGTGCTTTTTTGGTTTCCTTGTCCTGGCTGTGTTTCATGAAAACGCTGACCAGGATTGCACCAGGCGGAATGTTCTTGGCTTCCATCGCGACGATGCCGTAGTCGCGGATGACGAAGCGGATGGTAGTAGTGTCTTCGATCATTTGCAAGACCGCGGCCAGTGTGATGGGATTCGGCAGGTAAAGACCGCCGGGGATGATTGTTTCAGCCACCTTGCCAGTGGCGGAGGGGAGGAGGTTTACGCCTTCTATTTGCTGTTTTACAAGATGCACCTGCAACAAATACAAACCGTCTTTCAGATTTAGCTTCTCGTCATAGCGCATTTCGAATTTGTTCACTGGGATGGAAGCGGCCAGTGCCTCGCGGAGTTTATCGCCGTTGGGAACTTTGATTGCCGCAGGCTTAGCAGTGTTGGGCGAGGTGCTCGAAGTGGTTCCCAAGCCGGTTACTTTGTTGGTGGATGCCGTGGAGTAAAGCGACGCGGGGTACGGCGTAAGCGGCCAGGTGTAAGGGGGCGGCGAGTCCGCCGGTGGGTCCTTGCCGATCAAATATTGCAA
>DASRAT010000939.1:0-7111 GCA_035638015.1 Gemmataceae bacterium
CGGCAATGAAATCGCTCACATTGACCTCTTGATCGGCAGCAAAGACGGCCCCGTCGGCGTCGCTTTTGCCAATGCCCTGGCCAATCAGTCGCAGGGCCACACCAATCTGCTGGCGGTATTGGCGCCGAACCTGCTTGCCAAGCCGGCAACGGTGCTAATCACCAAGGTCACCATCAAACACCTGCCGCAGGCGGTGCAAATGTTCGGCCCGGCCCAAGCGTCGGTGGGCAAGGCGGTGGCCGACAGCGTGGCGGCCGGCATCATACCCGCGAATCAGGCGGACAGCCTGGTGATCGTCTGCGGCGTGTTCATTCATCCTGCCGCCAAGGATGACACCAAGATTTACCAGTACAACTACGACGCCACCAAGCTGGCGATTCAGCGGGCCATGAAGGGCGAGCCGAAGATTGAAGAGATTCTGGCCAAGAAGGACACCGCGAAACATCCGTTTTCGCCGAAGTGAAGTAATCGTTTAGGCGCGACGCGCAGCGGAGCGCTTCGCTGCGCGTCTGGGCTAAACATCGGGCTTCTATTGTGGACAAACGCAAGATCCTCATCCAACTTGACAGCGATTCCCAGCCCAGCGTCTTTGACCGCGTCGTGGCTATTGACGCCGGCGCGGACGAAGTCTTTAGCTACGGCGGCGTCAAACCCGAGCAGATCCAGACGCTGGTGCATGGCGCCATTTTCACTCGCGGCCCCAAAGATCTGAAACACACCGCCCTGTTCATCGGCGGCAGCGACGTCGCGGTCGGCGAGCGTTTGCTGCAAGAAGCCCTCAAACACATGTTGCCGCAGTTTGGGCTGCGCGTGTCGGTGTTGCTCGACGCCAATGGGGCCAATACCACGGCGGCCGCGGCGGTGCGCGTCGCCGGCCAACAACTTTTTTTGAACGGCGTCAAAGCCCTGGTGCTCGGTGGAACGGGACCGGTGGGCCAGCGCGTTGCACGTTTATTGGCGGCACAAGGCGCCAACGTCCGCGTCGGCTCCAGGCAGCAAACTCGGTCCGCTTCTGTTTGCACTACTTTGCTCGAGCGCTTGCCGAAAGCGTCACTGGAGCCTGTGGCCACCGGCACTCCTGACGAGCTAGCGCGGGCAGTCGCGGATCAAGCGTTGGTCATCGCCGCCGGTGCCGCCGGCGCCGTTTTGCTACCACAATCTGTTCGTCCGCCGTCACTCAAAGTCGCCATCGATCTCAACGCCGTGCCACCGCTCGGAGTTGAAGGCATCAGCGTGGGAGATGCCGGCGTCGAGCGCAACGGCGTCATTTACTACGGTGCGATTGGCGTCGGCAATACGAAAATGAAGCTGCACCGCGCCGCCGTCGCCCGTTTGTTCGAGAGCAACGATCAGGTCCTGGATGCCGAGGAAGTGTTTGCTATTCCGCTTTGACGCGGTCCTCCGGTCGCTTACGCTCCCGGCTCGCCGAGGGCTTCCTGTGCCCGAGCCGCCACCACATCCAATAGCCCCGGATGCCGGCCCAGCGGCTCTGCGAGACGAAACTCAACAGTTGGAAACCGAACTGCCAATTCGCTCTGAAATCGTGTCAAATCTTGGCGCACGTGAACGCCCGCGGACAAAAAGTAAGGCAGCATCACGATGCGCTCAGCGCCTTGCCGCACACAGCTGGCCGCGCCTTCAGCAATCGACGGCTCTGCCAGTTCCAGAAAAGAGGCTTCCACCACGTCAAAGCCGCCGCGTTGGCGTAACTCGGCCGCCACGAAATGCAGGTCGTCATTCGCTTCCCGCTGGCTGCTGCCATGGGCCATCAAAAGAAGTGCGGTTTTCATGCTTGCATTTTAGCGACCAACACGCCCGCATCAGGTATGCTGCAAGATAATCCCGGCGAGCCGGGAGCGTAAGCGACCGGAGAACCGGAGAACCCCTCATGATCGGCGACCGCCTGGGCAAATGGATCATCCACAAAGAACTCGGCCGTGGCGGCATGGGTCGCGTCTATCTGGCCCAGGAAGAAATCGGCGGCAGACAAGCTGCCCTCAAGGTCCTGGCCGCCGAGCTGGCTCAAAGCGCCGGTTTTCTCGAACGCTTTCAGCGCGAAATCGACACCTTGAGCAAGCTCGACCATCCGCATATTGTCCGCTTTTACGAAGCCGGCCTGGAAAACGGCCTCTACTTCTACGCCATGGAATACGTCGACGGCCCAAGTCTCGAAGATGTGCTGACCCGCGAAGGCCGGCTGTCGTGGCCCGACGTGCTGGACATCGCCTTGCAAGTCTGCCCGGCACTCAAACATGTGCACGACCACGGCGTCATTCATCGCGATCTCAAACCGGCCAACCTCCTGCGCACCTCCGGCGGCGTGGTGAAATTGACTGACTTCGGCATTGCCAAGGTTTTCGCCCAGGGCCATCTGACAGCCACAGGCGGCATCGTCGGCACGGCGGAGTATTTGTCCCCCGAGCAGGCCGCGGGCAAACCGGTCACTAAGCGAAGCGACCTCTATTCCCTCGGCGCGGTCCTTTACACCTTGCTGACCGGCAGGCCGCCGTTTGTCGGTGATAATTTTCTGGACCTACTGCACAAGCACCGCTACGGTCAATTCGACGCTCCCGGCAAGATCGTGCCCGAGCTGCCTTACGAGTTGGATGAGGTCATTTGTCAACTCTTGCAAAAAGACCCCGCCAACCGTCCGCCCGATTGCCAGGTGCTGAACAAGCAACTCGACTCCATCCGCCGCAAACTGGAACGCAAAGGCAACCCCACCCAGGATGCAATTGCCGACGACGGCACAGTGGCCGAGAACCGGATTAGCTCGCTGGGCCCATTGGACAACCCCGGCCCGGCGACTTTGATGAGCCAGCTAATGCGGCAAGAGCTGGAACGCCAAAACCGCGGCAGTGCCCTCAACAGATTGCTGAACCGCTGGTTCGTGGTCATACCGGCATTTTTTTTGGTAATGGGCGCCCTCGTCTGGGCCGTTTGGCCGCCCAGTGCCGAAACTCTGTTCGAGCGCGGCGCGGAGTTGATGCAATCCAAGGATCACGCGGACTGGGAACGAGCCTGGCACGATTATCTGGAGCCCCTGGAACGTAACCATCCCGATCATCCACACAAGGCCGAGGTCGAGGTCTTTCGCAAGCGGATCGAGGCCCAGCGCCGCCACCTGGAAGCGATCAGTGAAGGGCAGCGTCTTTTCCTTCTCGGCGAGAAATCGCGGCAAGATGGCCACTACGCTGAAGCGGGCCGGCTATGGAAAAACCTAACAGTGGTGTTCAGAAACGTCGAAGCCGAGAAGCAGTGGGTGAAGAAGGCCGAGAAGGGGCTGGCGGAATTGGATAAAGAAGCCGCTGATAAGAAACGACTGCTCCCCGTGTGGGAAGCCCTGCAACAAGCGGCGACGCTGCGCGATCAGGGCAAGCGCACTGAAGCAGAAGCAATCTGGCGCAGCATCGATGAACTTTATGAGAGCGACCCTGGCGCCACGGAAATAATCAACGCCATCAAAGCGGCCCGCGCCAAATAAGTACTAATGACAAATGACTAATGACAAATTACCACTCACATCAATTCCACCCCGCCACCGCCGCCCTTGCCCGCCGCAACACATCGCGCACCGCCTCCGCATCCATCGCCTCCGCCGCCACCTCAACATAAGCCGCCAATAAATCAATGGCCTTGCCCGGCTTGCCCGCGTGGACCAGGCAAATGCCCAAATCACGCTGCAATTCCGCATCGTCAGGCGCCAATTGCCGCAACCGTTCGAGAACGCGGATCGCCCGCGGCATATCCGTTTGTTTCAAATAAATCGTCTTGAGGTTGTTGAGCATCCGCATCACGAGCAGGCAAAGCGGCAGCCGCTCCAAGGTTGCCGCCGTCACGATGATGTCGCGCCCGCTCGCCTGGCGAACAACGTTTTCGCAATCCTGGGCCGTTAGCACCCGGCCGCCGTGAAATGGATCAAACACCAGCTGTTGCTCATCCTCCACCGCCTTGACAACAAAGTGCCCCGGCAAACCGACGCCGTCCATGTGCAGCCCCACGCGGTTGCCGATGGCCATGGTCAAGATCGACAGCGTTATCGGTATGCCAGTGCGGCGTTCCAGCACTTGATTGAAGTAGCTGTTGAGCGGGTCGTAATAATCCTTTTGATTGCCGTGAAAGCCCATCTCGTGAAACAGGTAGCGGCACAGCCCGTGGACGCGCGCCTGCAAGTCGCCCCGCACATAGCGCTGGGCCTCGCGAGCCATGGCGTCCAATTCACCGAGGTAGGCGTCAACGTCGATGGACGGGTATTCGTCGCGGGCCAAATGGAGGGCCAGTTCGGCAATGTCGAGCGGAGCATCGCCTTCCAAACACAGCGTGTGCAGAGCAGCATTGAGATCCATGCCGCCATTATAACTTGGCGTCCGGCTTTTGCGCCGGCGCTTTCACTTCACCCTCGCCGTTCGCGCTGACATTGGCCTCCGTCCCCTTGTCCCGCGCCTTCTTTTCCTCAATCTCCTGCAACACCTTCCGTCCAAGCCGTCCCGCCGCTTGCCAAAAATCCTCCCTTTTTTCACTCCTGGCAAACCGCGACGGCATGGGCTCCGTAAAAACCTGCGGCCCAGACAACCCGCCTCTTATTGGAAAGGTCGCCTTTTCCTCGCCGGGTACAACGTACCCCCTTCGCTCCGTTGCGTTCGCGTGTGCATGATTCGCTGCCTCGGCAACGTCCGTCTTGGCTTTCTTGCAACTGGCGGGTGGCCCAATAACCAAATTCAGCACCAATCTGGCTGCCGCAATACTCCCCTCCTTGGCCCGCTTCACCAAGGCCTTGGCAATCTCGCCAATGTCCTCCGCCGTGATGCTCTCTACAAACGCTTGCCGCAACGCCTCTTGAAATGGTAAGCCCCCGCCCGCATTGATCGGTTCACTTGTCATGTTGGCCTCTGCATTGAAAATGTGTCGAAACGCGCAGCAACGCCGCTGTTGCCCCTCTATCTTTAGTATATGTACATTTGTATATTTAGTCAAGCAAGAAATGTGAATCGGCGAGCCGAGTAAGCGGCCGGGTAATGACTGCGAAAAATGCCAAATCTCTCTCAAATTCACTGCACCTTCGCCACAAACGCCGCATGCTCCGCGCTCGCCAATCCCTGCTGCAACACTTGATGCACGCGGATCAAATCTCCGGCCACCAACGCCGTCGCATCCAGCCACAAACCTGGGAACACCTCGCTGCGATAGATGCCGTCGTCGCCGGGCGCCAGCCGATCAAATTGTCCGCCACGCAAGATGAACCAATCCACAGCTTGGTCCAACACGCGCCAAACGACATACTCGCGCACGCCATTGCGGCGATAGACATGAAACTTCCGGCCTAAATCGATGCTCACGCTGCTGGAAGCGACTTCCCCCACCAGATCGGGTGCGCCTGTTACGTAATCGTCCTCAAGCCGCACTTGTCCGCCAACCGCCGGATCAAGGAACAATACACCGTCCGGTTGGTGGTCATTGTCGAGATCCAGCCGAATCGTGGGATTGTCGCCGACGCGGGTGGCCGGAGTGAAAACACGGAACGATGCCAGCCACCATAAAAGGATGGCATGTTGTTCCGCGTGCTGCACAAATTTCACCGGCGACGGCATATACACCACCCCTTCAATCAATTCCGCCTTTTTCACGTCTGTCATTGCGGTGTAACGCCGCTCGAATTCGTCGCGGGTCAGTTGGTCGCCGGTCTCCAAGGCAGGCGGGTTGCGCGACGGCGCGGCAACGGATGCAGGTGGAGTCATAGGTTCGGTCGTTGGAACCGTGGCCATTGGTCTTCTCCTTCCGTTTTGTTTTACTCCATAGTACCTCCCACCTGCAAGCCGCAAACAAGTTCACCCGAATAATGGTTGAAACCGCCGCACCAAACGGTATGATCGTGCCGTTGACGTCGAAGCCCGTTCAGACCTTTCCCCATCGCTTCCCGTCAACGACGGAGACATCCCATGCGAACGTTGACAGGCTTTGCGGCAGTCGTTGTCGTACTTTACTCCGCCATCTTGGTGGACGCCCAGGACCCCACGAAGGGCCAGGAAAAGACCCAGCCCAATCCCCAAGAGGGCAAAATCAAGGCCGGCGCGGTCCGCAAGGCCAAGGCCACTGGCCATGTCTCCAACTATGACGAAGCCAAGGTCAAACCGTACACGCTCCCTGATGTGCTCAAAATGGCCAATGGCGAGGTCGTGAAAGACGCCAAAACCTGGTTCGAAAAACGCCGGCCGGAAATCCTCGAGCTGTTCCGCAAAGAGATTTACGGCCGCATTCCGGAAAACAGGCCTCGTGTCCGCTGGGAAGTCGCATCCACAGAACCGAAGGCATTGAACGGCACGGCCACCATGAAAAGGGTAGTCGGCCACATGACCGACAAGGCCGACGGGCCGCGTCTGAATTTGAGCGTTTACATCCCGGCCAAGGCCAAGGAGCCTGTGCCCGTAATTCTGACCATCACCTTCGGCGGCGGGGCCGGCGGCAAAGGAGCCAAAGGCGGCGGCGCCAAGGCTGATCCGATTGCTACCGAGATTCTCGCCAAGGGTTGGGCCTTCGCCAGCATCGGTTACAACGACATTCAACCCGACCGCGACAATGCCTTCAACGAAGGCGTCATCGGCTTGACGCTGAAGCCGGGCCAGAAAAAGCCTGCCGCCGACGAGTGGGGCGGCGTCAGCGCCTGGGCCTGGGGCATTAGCCGCATCGTCGATTATTTTGAAAGCGATCAATCGATTGACGCCATGCGCATCGGCATCCAGGGGCATTCGCGTCTGGGACGCACCGTGCTGTGGGCCGGCGCTCAGGACGAACGCATCGCGGCGACGTTCGCCAGCTGTAGCGGCTGCACCGGCGCCGCCCTGGCCCGCTACGATTGGGGCGAAACCGTGGACGATATGGCCCAGAATTATGCCTGGCAATTGGGCGGCAACTACCAAAAATGGGTCGGCAAATGGAACGACATGCCTGTGGACAGCCACATGCTGATCGCCTGCGTGGCCCCGCGCCTGCTCTTCTGCAACGGCGGCACCACCGACCAGTGGGCAGCCCCCAAGAGCCAGTTCCTCGCCATGGTCGCCGCCGGCCCAGTTTACAAAATGCTCGGGGCCAAGGATCTGGGCATCACCCAGCTGCC
>DASRAT010000940.1:0-6540 GCA_035638015.1 Gemmataceae bacterium
TGCCTGCGAGCCTGCAAACGAATCGAAGAATTCGAGCCTTACATGGTGGAGGATCCCGTCCGCACCGAGTCCTTCTTACAGGACATCCCGCGGCTGCGCAACATGACCAACTGCCCGATCGGCGCCGGCGAAGAATGGGGCCAGCGCTGGGACTTTCACCGGTTGGTGGAAAACCACGACATCGATTTCAACCGCTGCACGCTGCCCAACGTCGGCGGCATCACGGAAATGCTCAAAGTCGCGGCGTTATGCGAAACCCATGACATCGGCATCGTGCCGCATTTCACCGGCCCCATTGCCACGGCCGCCATCGTTCACGCCCTTGGGCCTTTCGTCGGCCCGGTGACGGTCGAGTACAACTACGGCGATGCCAAACCGGGAACGGGGCAAATCTCTCACCTCAACGAGTTCTTGACCTTCCGCGAAGGAAAGCTGTGGCCCAACAATCGGCCTGGCCTCGGCGTCGTACTCAACATGGGTCAACTGAAACAGATCGCGGAAATCTCTCAGCCCGGGCCTAATCGGACGACGTATTACCGGCCGGATGGTTCGCAGACCAATTGGTGAGGAGAGAAAAAGATCAAACCAGAAAAGAGGCGGACAGTTGTGAGCCATACTGTCCGCATTCCCTCTTCAGCGCCATTCTTCCACCGCGCTCATTTTTTGGCCCCGGTTTTTTTACCCTGGGGCTTGCGCGCCGGCTGGGCAACAGGGCATGGGCGAATCAAGACCCCATCAAGCGTGATGGTGCAATCCCTGGAACCCGCAGTGCAGGGATCTGTTGGGCCGTCGAGTGCCAAGATTCTCATGTCGAAACTAAGGGCCAACGACCATCCCACCAACTCATTGATGCCATTGCCGCAAAGGCTTCCCAGCAAATGTTCGTGGTAGCAACAACGATCCGCCAACTTGTCGTTGGACGGATTGACCCCCACAGTTCCGCAAAAATGGCCCTCAAATAGGTCCTGCTGCGGCCCGCGGATGCGAAAGCTCCCTTCATTTTTTCCAAACCGAATCCGTTTTTCGTCGGCTTTGCAAATGGTCTCTCGCAGCGTGAGCGTGCCATCCATGGTCAATTCCGAGCCATCCGGCAACGGCGCGACACCGGTTTCATCGCAACCCGCGACGGACTTTAGCTTGAATTGGACATGATAATTGGGCTGGTAAATGTGTTGCAAACCATCGCTCGCCGGGCAGTCGCAATTGCAGCCATCGGTTGGCAAAAACATGAAACTTCCTCCTCCATCCAGGTTTTTGGAAACCTTCAACAATTGGACGCATTGGCCCGCAGCACGTGCCGTTTTCGAGCCAATGCGAGGATTGTTTTTCATGTCTTGCACCCAGTTAGATTGGATGGAAACGCAGTTCTCCGGAGACCCAGTTGCCTCCGGACAACCCGCCCGCCCAATGATTTATTTGTTGTACTCCACGCACGGCCAACCTTATCATGGCCATCATCCAAAATCCAACCGAAAAGGACGACCATGACACGTTACTCGCTCTCCCTGGTGTTGGCGTTGACCTTGGTTGCACTGGCCATGCCGGCGCATGCACAACAAGGCGGCGTCAAACGCATTCCGCCGGCCGGAAAAGCCATACCGGAGGATGAACGCAAGGCGTTGACCGCCGACAAGGACAGCCTGGGAAAAGAAATTGAGACTTTGCAAAAATCGCTGAAAGGCAAGCTCCACGAACACATTCCTGACGTGCAGATCTTCTACAATGCCGTCCATTACGCGTTGGTGTATGACGAGTTTTTCAACGTCAAGGAAACGGCCACTGCCCGAAAGTTTCTCAAGGAAGGTCACGAGCGCATTAAATTGTTGAAGAAGGGCCTGGCGCCCTGGACAACGGCAACGGGTTTGGTGGTTCGCGGTTACGTCTCGAAGATCGACAACTCTGTTCAACCTTATGGTCTAGTCGTACCGGCGAGTTACAAGGCGGATGGCGAACGCCGGCATCGTTTGGACCTGTGGTATCACGGCCGCGGCGAAACGCTGAACGAAATCAGCTTCCTCAATGGCCGCATGACCAGCGCCGGCGAATTCACGCCGCCCGACACGATTGTCTTGCACCTATACGGTCGTTATTGCAACGCCAATCACTTCGCCGGCGAGATCGACACGCTGGAAGCGATGGACCATGTGAAAGCAAACTATCGGATCGACGACAATCGCATCTTGGTGCGCGGTTTCTCGATGGGCGGCGCGTCGACCTGGAACTTCGCGGTTCATTACACCGACCTGTGGGCTGCCGCCGCTCCGGGCGCCGGCTTCTCGGAATCGCCGCAGTTTCTCAAGCTGCAAACCAACAAATTGCCGGAGTATGAACGCAAACTGTTGCACATGTACGACTGCATCGACTGGTCCGCCAATCTCTCGCAACTTCCGGTCGTGGCTTATAGCGGCGAAAACGACGGCCAAAAGCAGGCTGCGGACATCATGGCCAAAGCGATGGCCAAGGAAGGTCTCAAACTGACCCATATCATAGGACCGAAAACGGGGCATAGCTATGAGAAGGGCGCCAAGGTGGAGATCAACAAGCTGATCGACGCCCACGCCGCCAAGGGACGCGATCCGTTGCCGAAGAAGATTCGCTTTGTCACCTACACGCTGCGCTATCCCAAGATGTTTTGGGTCCATGTCGATGGCCTGGGCCAACATTGGGAGGAAGCCCGCGTGGAGGCGGAAATCGTTGAAAATGATACCATCAAAGTTGCCACGAAGAATGTCACTGCCCTGACACTCAATATGCCGGCGGGCCTTTGCCCATTTGAACCGAAGAAGTTTCCCAAAGTGCAAATCGACGGGCAAACATTAGAGGGTTTTGCCGTGCAAAGCGACCGCTCCTGGATCAGCAGCTATCGCAAGCGCGAGAACGGGTGGTCCTTGAATATGGCCCCCGTTCCGGACCAAGGCAAACGGCCGTACCTGCAAGGTCCGATTGACGACGCCTTCATGGATCACTTCATCATGATCCGCCCCACTGGCAAAGCCTTCAACGACAAGGTTGGCGATTGGACCAAAAAGGAAATGGCCCACGCGATTGAGCACTGGCGTCTTCAATTCCGCGGCGAGGCGTTGCAAAAAAACGATAACGACGTGACCGACGAGGACATCGCTTCCTGCAACTTGGTGCTGTGGGGCGACCCTGGCAGCAACAAATTACTCGCGCGCATCATGAAACTCGGCAAACTCCCGCTGCAATGGAACGCCGACAAGATGGTGTTCGCCGGCAAAGAATACGCCGGAGCGAATCACAGCATCGCCATGATCTTTCCCAATCCGCTTAACCCCAAGAAGTATGTGGTCCTCAACAGCGGCTTCACCTTCCGCGAGTTCGATTATCTCAACAACGCTCGGCAAATTCCCAAGCTGCCGGACTGGGCGGTGCTGGATGTGTCGGTGCCGTCGGATGCACGGCGGCCGGCGGGAATTGTGGCGGGAGGGTTTTTTGATGAGCGTTGGGAGGTGCGGAAGTAGCAGTTAGCGGAACGATTGAGCCGCGTGGCCACGCGCTCTTTCACCACGTGCCATTTTGCGAGCCACTGCAATTGCAACTGTGAAGAGCCAATGAACATCACGGATTCCGCTTGCACGCTCAATGCCAGCGCGTTCTAATCCCTGGCACATGGTGCAGCATAACATTTCTTTTGGTCTAGGCAGGAGTGACCTCATGTGCAGCCGACTCATTCTCACCGCTGTTTGCATCTTGGCGTGGCCTTGGCCCGCGTTCGCGTGGCACAAGGATGGCCATGCGGCCATTGGCCGCATCGCCTGGGAACAACTCAAAACGGACGACCCAGCATCTCTGGTGGTTTTGACCAACATCCTCAAAGCCCATCCTCACTACGAAGTATTCTTGAGTGTCAATCCGCCAGACGGGATTGAAGTGGACGCGTGGGCATTCGCTCAGGCTGCCACCTGGCCCGATTGGGTGCGGGATCCAAAAGCTCAAACCCCCACATTGACCGCCAAGGAAAGCAAAGCCATCAAGGACAAATACCACAAGAGACTTTGGCATTTCATCAATCTTCCCTTGGCTCATCCGTTGGACCAAGAGTTTTACACCGATGCCAAGCTTGCGGAAATTCGGAAAAGCGCGCTGGAACCGGAGTTGGACGCCGACAGCCAACCGCGTCATGCCATCGCCGCTCTCAAGCAATCGCTGGCGACCCTCAAGTCGGCTGACGCGATGGATAAAGACAAGGCCGTTGCCCTGTGCTGGATACTTCATTTGGTCGGCGATCTGCATCAGCCCCTGCATGCATCTGGGCTGATGGCCCGAAAGAGTTCGTTGCCTGCGACCAAATTTGCCGATCTCACCGACTTCGATCCGCCCGAAGGCGACGCCGGCGGCAATCGCCTAGCCATCAAATTGCATGAGAAGAACAAAAATGCCGAGGTGCTGCATGCATACTGGGACGCCCTGGTGTTCAAGGACGCGCCGAAGTTTGCCAATGTCGAGGCCACGCTTCAAAAGCTGTGGAGAAAGGAATTTCCACGGGACGGTCTTCCCGAGGCGGCCAACAAGGATTTTCTCGCGTGGGCAGACGAGAGCCTTGAACTCGCAAAAACGGTCGTGTATCGCAAAGACGGAACCGCGGACAGTGATTTTCTGGACGCTACCCCACTTCCAGCCGGGCTCAGCCAGGATGCACTAAATCAAGCGTTAAAAGACCTGACGGCGCCGACATTATCGCCGACTTATCAGGACAATGCCACGAAGACTGCCAAAAAACGCATGGCCCTGGCCAGCTACCGGCTAGCCGATCAGTTGCGAACCGCGGTGGGCAAGAGCTAGTGAATGCTCATTGTCTGTCCACGTCTTTTTATTCCATTCAAAAACAAAAAACCTCCAACATGCCATCAGCATGTTGGAGGCATTGCTTTTTTTCTTTTGATTACTGACCCCCTCCACCACCCGAGCGATTAGGGTCCTGGCCCTGTTGTGGCGGAGGTTGTTGTTGCTGTTGCGGCGGCCGCTGCTGCTGTTGTTGCGGCGGGGGCTGTTGTGGCGGCCGCTGTTGCTGCTGCGGCTGCGCATGTTGCTGGCCGGCCGCCCCTGGGCCAGTATGGCTTCCTGGCCCGGATTTTGGTTGCGGTCCACCAGCAATTCCTTTGAACACGCTGGGATTGCTTTGCACGGTGGCTGGACCCTTGATCGGATTGTTGCCCGGCGGCGTGCCAGGCCCTTTGATCGGATTGTTTCCCGGCGGCGTCGTCACAGGACCCTTGATCGGGTTGTTTCCTGGCGGCGTCGTGACAGCGCCTTTGCCGGAGGGAGTGCCCTGAGCTGTGTTGTTGCCAGGTTGTGAAGTCGGACCTTTCGCCGGGCCGGTCGTGTTGGTTTGTTTGGCAGCTGGCCCCTGGGTATTCGTAGTGGCGGCCGCGACCGGATGGCTCGACGCATGCGTCGCCGGCACCGCCAATGATGTGGCTCGCGGCGCACTTGGCGGAGGAGCCTTGGCGGACTCCGTCGCGACACGCTGCTGCACCGTGGTCGTTTGCGCCTGCACCGCGGCGGTTTTCACCTGGGCTTGAGCCGCAGGTGTTATCGCCGTCGTCTTGATGCCCTGGGCGGCCGCCACTTTCGCGGTCGGGGCGATGATTTGCGTGTTGTTGACCTGCGTCACGTTTGTGACATTGGTCACGTTCGTCACATTCGTGGTTTGATTGCGAATGATGGTGTTCTGCTGCACCAGCGTTCGCGGCGGCACCGGCGCTCGGCCGGCGTCGCGAGCGATGTAAATGTTGAGTTGAGCTTCATGCCAGCGCGGCTCATTGCGATATTCCCAGCTGCGATAGACGATGATCGAATCGTAATGCCGCTGGCTGTACACAATGCAGCTCTCATAGCCAAATCGCGCATAAGCGGGGCCGTAGTAATCACCGAAGTAATAGTGACAATAAGCAGGCCGCACCCAAAAGGCATCGACGATCACTGTGTCGGGCACGGCGTAGACGGGCGTGTAGACAAAGCCTGGACCAATGTAGACCCGATTGACGACCACCGGAGCGTAAAGAATGCCGCGGCGAGCCAAAGCGTAGTCCCAGTAGCCTGCAATGTAAACGTAACCATAAGGAGTCCAGCGATAGTGGCCGGCAACCCAGACGTAGCCGGGCTGAACGCGCGCCCAATAACCTGCTGACCAGGCGTAGCGGCCTTCATGCCAGACGTAATAACCGGGGACGTAAAAGCTGTCGGGGTTCGGCGCCGCGCCGGGTGGCGCGACCTGCGGCGGAGCGGGCGGCTCGGGATAATAGGTGACGTCGGCGGTTGGCGCCGGTTTGGCGCCTGCCTGAGGCGCGGCTGCCTGGGGAGCAGCGGCCGCGGCCCAAAAACCGGAGACCCATTGCCACTTGTCACCCTGGTCCGCTTGTTCACGCCAGTAACCGCCAATCCATTGTCGGCCCGGCGGTATCGTTCGCCAGCAACCGCTGACCCACAGATAATCCTGTCTATCGTCATCCCAATGCCAGTAGCCGTTGATCCAGGTGACATCGCCCTCGGGCTTTTCCGCGGGCGGCATTTCATAGA
>DASRAT010000941.1:0-8011 GCA_035638015.1 Gemmataceae bacterium
GCCCGTTCACCACACTCAGGACAGAACTGCCCAAGCACATAATCAATCCTGTTGGCGCACCCTGGACAAACCAGCGCTGGGGGAGACAGCACCAACAACATGCTAGTAATAACACAAACGAAAAAACCACCCACGCCCCACGGGAAGTGATCTTTTGGTAAAAGCATCTCAATCAACCAGCAACCAATGGCTGCTAAGAAGATGATTACCGTGACACGCCCGTGTCGTCGGTATCGAAGGCTTGTTGGTTTGAAAGATTCTCGCAAATTCACTTGTTCCTGCGGCGACAGGTCTGTCACCAACCGCAATGGCGGCACTGTGTGCGTTGGCGGTTCCCTCAGGTAAAAGCGAAATGATTTCATCTGACAATAAACCTCACTCCGAATTAGTCACCCGCGCCCCAACCCGCTCCCGCCCCATCAAATACATCAAATCCTCCGCCTGCCCCCGCGTCAACTCCTCCCCCACGCAGCACGGCATTTCCGCAATGGTATCCACTGCGTTCAATCGCCGCTGCGTCCGCACCAACTGCGTCAGCCAATCGCGGGCCGGCAGTGGACACTCGGTCGCTTCCACCGTCCACGTCCGCGGCGGCGGCTCTCGCCGCAACAGCCGCTGCAGATCATTCAGCCCCACAATCATGGTCATGTGGTCCCCGGCTGACAGGCGGGCGTTGAGCGGCTCGGCCCGCGTTTTCCCTGCCGCGTCCCACAGGCGAATGGGCAGCATGTTGTAATCGACCGCCAACGCCCGCACCGATTGGCCGGCCAGGAAGGCATCGTCCGCCGGCGCCGTCACATCGACCACTGCCAACAGCTTGCCGCCGACCAGGAAGACGCTGCGAACGCGGTCGCCAAGGATGGCCGCGACGAATGCGGGGGCGGCCAAAGCCGGGATCGACACCGCCAGGCGAATCTCCGCCGCCTCGCGCACGGTTCGCGCCAGTTGCGGATCGACCATCAACAGCACCACCCGTTGCTTGGGATTCAATTCGCGGACCAGCAAACCAATTTCCAGGTTGATAAGCTCCTTGCTGGTGGCCGCGATCACTGCGCGGGCTGTACCGGCTCGCGCCTGTTTCAGCACCTCCGGCAATGTGGCATCGCCGATAATCACCGGCACGCCTTGCCGCCGAGCCGTGGCGATAAAGGCATTGTCGCGCTCGCGTTCGATGGCCACTACCTTCTCGCCTTGCCGCAACAATTCCTCGACCACGCGAAAACCGACATTGCCGATGCCGCAGACGATGACATGGCCGCTGTCGGGAATTCGTCTGGCTTCCAGCGCCCCGCTAAGCTGCGCTCGCACCAAATAGTTGGTGAGAATAGCGGTGAACGCCGCCGTCAACGCCGCTCCCGCGAGCCGCAACAGACTGACAAACACCTTCTCCCAACCGCCCGGGGGCAATTCACGGCCGCCCATGTCGGCGCCGGTCGCCATGAGACTGATCGTGCGATAGAGGGCGTCGGGAAGCGTTTCATTGGCAATCGCCACGTGGAAAACCAGAGTGCTGGCGACGATCACTACCAACAGGATGCTGGTGCAGATCTTGACGGGCAAATCGATCTCACTCACCGTTCGCAAAGCCACACGGCTGAAACGCCGCACAAAACCGGCCCACAATAGCTCGGGCAAGGAATCTTCTTCATCCTGGGTCGTCAGCGGGGCCAGCGCAGCCGCTTCGCCACAAACAACCAGGTGGTCACCCGGTTGAATAATCGCGTCGAGATCGATCTGATGAAGCTGGCGCGATTCCTTGTCACGAGTATGAGCGAGTATCAAAAACTGCCGATCTTCCAGCAAATCGCCTATCGTCTTGCCACACTGCGGCGAGTTTTCGTGGAATGTTACGTCGGCGATTTGGTGCAATGCCCCGTCATCGAGCCGAAACGTGCCGAGCGCATCGCCGGTGCGAGCAATAAGTGCCAACAGGGGAGCAGCCAATGCCGAGGTGCTGAGCGCAACCACATTGCTGATCGCCCCGCCGAGCCGCGAGACGAGATTCTGATTGAACATCCGCACAACGATGCGCGTCGTCGGATTGAGCCGGCGCACCATGAGAGCGGTGCTGATGCTGGCCAGCTCGTCGCTGGGCAGGATCACCACCGCGCGAGCCTGGCTGACGTTGGCTTTTTCCAGCGTTGTTTGTTTTTGGGAATCGCCTTGAATCAACGTGACGCCCGCAAGGCGTGGATCATCGGCCGCACAGCGCGTGTCAATGACAACTACCGGCGTGCCAGCCGCCTTAAGCAACTCAAGGACATGCCAGCCGACACGGCCCAGTCCGCATAGGATGACGTGATTTTCGGTCATGAGCTATCAACTTTCAGCTATCACCTATCAGCCATTCCTTCGGTTACGCCACTCTATGCGCAAGTTCGCTGCAGGAGTAATATACATTTGACCCGACACAGCGGAATTGGCTGAAAGCTGATAGCTGAAAGCAGATAGCTCTCATGGACCTCGACGCCAAAGTCTGTTACTGCTTCCACGTATCCCGCCGCAAGCTCGAAAACTTTGTCCGCCGCGAGCGGCCCAAGGTGCCCAGCCAGCTATCCGAATGCGGCGGCGCGGGGACGGGTTGCGGTTGGTGCATTCCTTTTCTAAAGCAAATCTATCAAACGGCGCTCGACGGCGGTGAAACCGATTTGGAACGCCTTACGCCGGCCGAATACGAACAACGACGGGCTGCTTATGTCCGCGAAGGTAAAGGTGTGCCGCCGCCGGGAGCCACCCCGTTGCCAACAGTCGGCGGTTCATAAAACAATCTGCGTCTCATGGTCCTTTCCACGGTAGGAGAATTTGTCATGTCCCAATCCACCAAACGATGCTTGAGTCTGCTGGGCTTTGCCACGATTGCGGGCCTACTGGTAACGCCAGCCGCCCCTGTTGCCGATGCCGAAACTTGCCTGTCTCCCTTCGTCAAACGCCTCGACCGTCCCGAAAAATACTTGTACGTATATTGCGTGGACGCCGACGCCAAGGACAACGATTTTCTCGCCACTGTTGACGTGGACCGCAAATCGCCCAAGTTCGGCAAGATCATCCACACGCTCGACCTGGGCACCAAGGGCAACGAAACCCACCACTTTGGTTACACCGACGACCGCACGATGATCTGGGGGCTGACGCTGTTTTCCAATCGCGTTTTTCTGATCGATGTCGCCACCGATCCGGCTCAACCCAAAATCAAAAAAGTGATCGAGAATATCGGTGAAAAAGCAGGATTGGCCAGTCCGCATACCGCCTACGCCTTGCCCGGCCGCATGTTGGTCGCCTTCCTGAGCGGAAAAGGCGGCGGCCTGCCGACGGGCCTGGCAGAGTACACCAACGAAGGCGAATACATCCGCCATTTCACCATGCCCAAGGAGGCGCCATACGGCTATGACGTGGCGGTCCACCTCGACCAAAACCGCATGGTGACTTCGAGCTTCACGTTTTACAACAACTACAAAAAACCGCTCGCCGAAATGGACCTTAAATCGTTCGGCGACAAAATCCTCATCTGGGATTTCAAGGAACGCAAAGTTCTCAAGCAATTGACCACCGGCCTGGCGCCCCTGGAATGCCGCTGGTCGCGCAAGGCTGGCGCCAATCATGGCTTCACAAACTGCGCATTGGACAACTCACTGTGGGTTTGGGAAGGCGATGGCAAGGGCGGCTACACGTCTCGCAAGCTCTGCGACACCGGGAAGATGCCCGCCGACCTGCGGCAATCGCCGGACGACAAATACCTGTTCGTCAGCTGTTTCCTGGGCGATGAAATTCAGCAGTGGGATGTGAGCGATCTGAAAAACCCGAAACTACACAGCACACTCAAACCCGGCAATCAGCCGAACATGATGCATGTCACCGGCGACGGCAAGCGCATGTACATCACCAATTCGCTGCTCAGCACGATGGACCAATCGGGCCAATTCTGGATCAAGCTGGCCAACATCGACGCCGGCGGCATGAAGCTGGATGAGAGCTTCCACATCGATTTGAACAAGTTGCCGACAGGTCCGGCACGCGGGCATGATATGCTGCTCAATTGAGGCGTTGCAATCATGCCAGAGCGAAAACCCTGGGACGAGGATGATTACGACGAGGATCGTCCCGAGAGATTTGGCGAATTTGGGCTGCGCCGCGACGCCCCCGGCGGCGCCGTTTACGGGCCGCCGCTGGCGGATCGCGGCGTTCGCCTTCTGGCCAGAATCATTGACGAACTGCTCGGCACGGTCGCAAGTTTGCCGGGCATCGTCTGTGCCGTCGTGGGTTTCATCACCTATGTCAACGATCGCGGCCGAACCGGCGCGGGGTTGCCGTGGATCTTTGGCGGAATTGCTCTTTACGTTTGCTTGTTTGGCGCCTTGCTGATCTACCAGATCATTCAGCTTTCCAAGCACGGACAGTCGATCGGCAAATGGATCATGAAGGTGAGAGTCGTCAAGTATGAAGACGGCAGCCATGCCGGGTTCGTGCATGCGTGGCTTTTACGGAATTGCGTGCCGTACATGATCTCCCTGGTGGGGGGATTAGTTTGGAACTTGATCGATATTTTGTTTATTTTTGGCGAGGAACAGCGCTGCGTGCACGATCTGATCGCCAGCACCAAGGTCGTGGAAGCGTGAGCCTCGCGAAAGGATTACATCATGTTGACGAGTCTTGCATTATCGTTGCTCCTGACGGGCGGCGCTGCTCAGCAGCCGCAATCGCGCCTGGCCGTCATCCGCAAGGCGCCCGATTTCAATCTGGTCAATCAAGACGGCAAGCGCGTCAAGCTGTCCGATCTCAACGGCAAAGTGCTTCTTGTGAGTTTCGTTTTCACGACCTGCAACGGCTCCTGTCCCGCGACCACCCATCGGATGGCATCCACGCAAGAGCGCGTCAAGGAAAAGACCGCCGGCATCGAGTTTGTCACAATCACCCTGGATCCCAAACGTGACACTCCCGAGGCTTTGAAAAACTACGCCAAATTATTCGGGCTGGAGACGGACCACTGGCAATTCTTGACCGGCTCAGAAAGCGATGTGAACAAAACCATTGCCGACTGGGGCATGTGGGTCAAACCGCTGGAAAACGGCCAACTCGATCATCCGTCGCGCATTTTCCTGGTCGATCGCAAACAGCGTATTCGGGAGATTTATAACGTGGATTTGCTGCGGCCGGCGGATGTCTTGGAAGATATTGTGGAGTTGTTGAAAGAGAAATGAGCCACTCAAGACACTAACCCGAAGCGCCAGCGAGGCAGAACGCGGCTCCTCGCTGTCGCTTCGGGTTAGTGTTCAAGGCAAAGAATTGGTCAAGCGGCAAAACCCATTCAATCAAAATCGCCCTTGGGCACGACCTTGACGTTGTAAGTCCCAATCGAATTCGGCACCCACGGACTGGGTGCGATGTGCAAATACAATTTGCCCTCGCGATTGGGTGAGCCGTTGTAAGAGTCGCCGACCACGAACATGGGGCCATCCTCACCGACCTTGCCGATGAGCGTGCCGGGGGAGTAAGGCAAGCCAGGCGCCCGTTGGCCGCCGCCGCCGCCGAAACCGTCGTTGCCCCAACCGCGCGGGCCAGATTGATAGCCGCCGTTTTGCGGCCACAAATTCACTTGGCCGCTGGCTGTGATCGACAATTTCATCCCTTGTTTCACTTCAAACTCCGTTGCCATCCATTGACCCTGCATGGCATATTTGCCCGCATCCAGCGCGATCTCCAGTTCCGCCGCCGTGGTGAGCCAGCGAATGGCCCTGAGCTTACCCAGTTGAATGTCCAGTTCGCCGAAGTTTTCGGCCTTGGCCTTGAGCGTTGGCGTGACGATCTTGCCCACCACGGTGAAGCTGGGTGTCACGATAATGTCTTCCTCGCGCAGCCGCAAGTTCTTGGCGGGGTGCTTGGCCTTGAGTTTGTCCAGGGCCAATAGCGCCCGTTTCTTGACTTCCAGCTGGTCGGATTTGGTGGCCTTGACGACCTGCGGATAGGCGGAAGGGCCCCAGTTCACAAGGTCTTTGAGCGCCATTTCCCGAGTCTTGTAGTTTTCGCTGCCGAGGTCCTCAATGGCCTTGGCGATCTTCTTCTCCATTTCGGCCGGCACATGGACGCCGAAGTCGATCTTCATGATGTCGGCGGTCGGGATGGCCAGTTTGCCATATTTGGTCACGATCTCCAGTCGTTCCTGGAGGATTGACATCCTCACAACGCTGTCATCGGTGAAGCGAACCTCCGCCTGCTCGGCGGGAGGATCTTCGGTTTTGCCGCTTTTGTCAGGCCCTTGTGCCTGAGCCAGACTGACCCACGAAAAGGCGGCCACAACAAAAAAGCAACGCAGTAGCTGCATAACGGCCTCCGGTGGAGACATGGGGGAGACGGTAACACTTGGGGTTGATCTTACTCCGCGCACCAGGGGGTTCGCAAGCAGATGGTTGAAAATCTGAAACTTGGCAGTCCGGGGCTGCCAGTTTCAAGGACGACCCACCAAGCCTGTCCTAACAGTGTCGGCGCCGTTCATTCGATCACGGTCCCAGCCTTTCCAGCCCGATAAATCTTCACCGTGCCGTCCTGGTGGCCGACCACGATCGTGTAACTGTCATTGGAAACCGCCACGGCGCGGACGGCCGAGCCGGTGGGATTGAATGTCCAGCGCTCTTGGCCGCCACGCGGGTTCCAGAGTTTGGCGGTGGTATCGGTGCTGCCGGTCACCAGGGAGTCGTCGCCAGGAGGCCCCAGCGTCAAGCACGTCAGCGGGCCGCCATGGCCGCGCACTGTCAAAGACGCCTCGCCGCCGGGATAGCCCCAGTATTTGATGGTCTGGTCCCCGCTGGCGGTGATCAACCTGGCCGACGTCCTCTGTTGCTCCTCTTCATAGACCTTGAACACAATGCCCGTCACGGGGCCGGTGTGTCCGGTCAGCACATTGGTTTTGAGGCCCATCGCGGGTTTGCCCGTTTCATAATCCGACAGCCGCACTTTGCCGTCTTCATGGCCGGTCGCCACGATTTTCTGGCTTTCCGGAAGATGAACCAAGCATAGCACGCCGCTGCCCATGTTGGCGATTTCCTTGCCCTTACGTAGCTTGTCGCCCTCCACGGTCCATTGCTTGACGCCTCCGTCCAGGCTGCCGCTGTAGAAGATCTTGTCGTGAGGCACGGAAATCAATGTGCCTTGCATGTTCTGCTTGACGCCTTCTATTCCCCACCCCAAACAAGTGATCGCCTTGCCATGGGCATCCGCTACCGTGTCCAAAACTTTGCCGAATTTGTCCGACTTGGGATCCATGTCCCACAAAAGCAGCTTGCCGTCGGCCCCGCCGGAAATTAGCCATTTGCCATTGGGCGACCAGGCCAGGGCCAACACGGCTCCTGTGTGCTTGTCCACCAGCGTTTTCGCCGGTTCCGCGCTGGCGGTGTGCCAGAGCTTGACAAGGCCGTCGCCTGTGCCTGTCGCCAGCCAGCGGTCGTCCGGCGAAAAGATCACGGAGCAAACCGCCTCGCTGGAGGCCTTGATGCTATCGCGCGTTTTCATGGCGCTGGGCATCCAGATCTTGGCCCTGCCATCAACGCTGCCGGTGGCGACGATGTCGCCGCCGCGGGCCACTGCCAGGGAACTGACCCAACCGAGGTGGCCCCGCAGCGCGAACTGCTCTTTGCCGCTGGCCACGTCAAAAAACCGCGCGACATTGCTCTGGCTGGCAGCCAAAAGCGTTTTGCCCTGGCCCGTGAACGCCAGGGCGGTGACGGGCGGAACGGCAAAAGCCGGGGCTTTTTTGCGTTCCTGCCATTTGGGAGCGTCCCACAATTTGATCAAGCCGGCGTCGAGCATGGACGCACTGTGAGCGCCTGCGCTGGCCAGCGTTTTGCTGTCCGGGCTCCATGCCACCGCGGTGACTTCGCCCGGATGGCCTGTCAAGACGGTGGCCTTGGGCTCCTTGTCGGTGGTCCAGACGCAAACCTTGTGGTCGTCGCCGCCGCTGGCCAGAGATTTGCCATCCGGCGCATAGGCCAGGGCACGCACGGGCTTGGCATGTTCCTTCAGG
>DASRAT010000942.1:0-5600 GCA_035638015.1 Gemmataceae bacterium
GCCTGCGGAGCCGTCGAAGAATCCGTCGGGTGTGACGACTAACCAATCCTTGCCAGCGTCCAGGCTGTAAAGCCGGCAGCGTTCCTTGCCGGTGGCCGGGTCCCAGAGCCGCGTGGTGCCGTCCGCGGAGGCGGTCCACACATGCTTGCCGTCGTCGCTTAGGGCCACACTGGTGACGTCGCGCGTGTGCCCTTGGAAAATCAGGCGTGTTTTGCCGGTCCTGATTTCCCAAAGGCGTCCCGTCCCATCCCTACAGCCCGTAAGCAGCATCCTGCCGTCGCCGCTCAAGGCCACGCTTGTGACCACGTCGGTGTGCCCCAGGAAGGTTTGAAGTCTCTTGCCGTTTGCCGCACTCCACAGGATTGCGGTCCGATCCGCGGATCCTGTGACGACGTGCATGCCATTGCTGCTTAGCGCTACGCTTGTAACAACGCTTGTGTGCCAGTCAAAAGTATGGAGTTTCTTGCCGCTGGCCGTGTCCCACATGATTGCGGTCTGGTCATAGGAGCCTGTAACAACGCGTTTGCCGTCCCCGCTCAGGGCCACACTCCATACCTCGCTGGCGTGGCCCTTGAATGTCTGAAGTTTCTTGCCGCCGGCTGTCTCCCACAGGATCGCGGTCTTGTCGGCGGACCCCGTAACGATTTGCTGGCCGTTGCTGTTCATGGCCACGCTCGTGACAACGTCGTAGTGCCCTTG
This sequence comes from Gemmataceae bacterium, assembly GCA_035638015.1. GTDB lineage: Bacteria > Planctomycetota > Planctomycetia > Gemmatales > Gemmataceae > DASRAT01. Next base: position 700 of record DASRAT010000942.1, read on the forward strand.
GAAGGTCTGAGATTTCTTGGCGCCGCTTGACTCCCACAAAATCGCAGCTTTGTCATCGGCCCCCGTCGCCACGTGGTTGCCATCGCTGCTCAAGGCAACGCTATTGACCCCTTTGGTGTGTCCCAGGAAGATTTGAGGTTGGTTGCCCGTTGAAATCTCCCACCGGATCGCCGTTTTATCATCGGACCCGATAAAAACGCATTTGCCATCGCCGCTTAGGGCTACTTTGCTGACCCCGCTATTGTGCCCCTGGAAAGTCTGAAGTTGCTTGCCGCTGGCCACTTCCCAAAGGATTGCGGTTTTGTCAGCGGACCCCGTAACGATGTGCTTGCCGTCGCTGCTCAGGGCCACGCTTTGGGCAAGGTTGGTGTGCCCCTGGAAAGTCCGCAGTTGCCTGCCGCTTTCCGCCTCCCACAGAATTGCTTTGTTAGGACACCCCGTAACGACGTGCTTGCCGTTGCCGCTGATGGACACGCTTATGACTAGGCTGTGGTATCCCTTGAAGGTCTGAAGTTGCTTGCCCGTAGCCGCCTCCCACAGGATCGCGGTCCCGTCAGGCGACCCCGTGACGGCGAGCTTGCCGTCGGCGCTTAGGGCCACGCTCAAGACCGCGGCGGTGTGACCCTGAAAGATTTGAAGTTGCTTGCCGCTGGACGCCTCCCAGAGAATCGCCGTTTTGTCACCGGACCCCGTGATGGCGTATTTGCCGTCCGCGCTCAGGGCCACACTGCTGACTCCCTTGTTGTGCCCCTGGAAGGTTTGAAGTTTCTTGCCGCTTACGGCATCCCACAAGATAGCGGTCCCGTCAAAAGATCCCGTGAGGACGTGCTTGCCATTGCCGCTCAGGGCCACGCTCCGGACCAAGTCAGTGTGGCCCAGGAAGGCCTGAAGTTGCTTGCCGCTGGCAGCGTCCCAAAGGATCGCGCTGTAATCATCGGACCCCGTGACAACGCGGCTGCCGTCACCGCTCAGGGCCACGCCTTTGACCGCGCTGGTGTGCCCACGGAAGGTTTGAAGATATTTGCCGCCGGCCGCCTGCCAAAGGATGGCCGACCGATCATCGGAACCTGTGGCAACGTACTTCCCATCTCCGCTGAAGGCCACGCTTGTCACCACGTCGGTGTGCCCGCTTTGAATGACAAGCTCGGGCCGGGGCTGATCCGCCTGCCCGCGAGTTGACGAAAAAAGGAGCGGCAAAATCGACACGACATGAACGACGCGCATTGGGAGACTCCTTGGGCGTGCGTTGCCTTTTGTTTGTCACGCCCAGATTCTACCCGCATGTCACGCTTTAACAATACAGGCAAATGGAATCGGCCTCGGCAGGCTAGCAATGGCCGGGTTGCGGAGTTTCGGCGGTTCCGGCATATTAACTCACAGTCGGCGTGTGTTGATTATCTTGCCTTGACCCTGCAGGCGAGCGATCCAGGATTCGCGTCTATGGAAAACATTCATCATGAAAACGCATCGAACAACCCCCAAAACCATCGACGCCTACATCTCCACCTTTCCCAGCGACGTGCAAGCAATCTTGCAAACGCTAAGAACCACCATTCAAAAAGCCGCCCCAGCCGCCGAAGAAACCATTAAATACCAAATGCCGACGTTCGTTCTCAACGGCAATCTGGTGCATTTCGCCGCCTGGAAGAAACACATCGGCTTATATCCGCCGCTTAAGGCGAGTGGGGCTTTCAGGGAGGAGCTAGCTCCTTACGCGGGACCGAAGGGCTGTTTGAAATTTCCATTGGACAAGCCAATGCCGCTGGGTTTGATACGCAAGATCGTGAAGATCAGGGTCGAGGAAAATCGAAATAAGGCGGCACGGCGGTCCGACAGTCCGCGATAATTCAAAGTTGGTAAGCAGTTTCACCGTGGAAATGGCGCTTCGCGCTGGCGCGAAAATCGTGTAGAAATACGCTGGTGTCAGCGCCTGATGCCCGCCGCAATCAAGAAAGAGGAACGACCATGTTTGCCTTGACCGCCGATGATCGAACTTTGCTGAAACAGGTCGGCTCATTCGCAGAACCTATCGAGATTTGCGATGCCAAAGGGAAATTGCTGGGCGTGTTCGTGCCCGCGAACCTGGAGCGCATCAAGCAAAAGTACGCAGAACTTGTCGCGAAAATTGACTGGGCCGAAATTGCCAAGCTGCGCAACGAGCCCACCGTTCCCCACGGTGAAGTCGTGGCCAAACTTCAGGCGATGGACGAGGAATCAAGTCGCCGCAAGGCTGCCGGAAGGCCGTTTTCAAAAGAGGAAGCCAAGGCTTTCTTTGAAAGCCTTGGAAAAAACCCGAAATCCGCTGAATAATCCACGATCTAACTCGTTCCTAGGAGATTGACTCGTGGGATATGACTTGATTTGTGTCAAATCTGCGGAAAGGGTGCTGGCGGAAATGTGGATCGAGGCCGACGAGCCCGCCGCCGTCACAGTTGCATCCAATGCCATTGATAAACTCCTGAAAACCACTCCCTGGCAGGCGGGAATTGGGTCCGCGCATCAAGACAGAATTGTATTCGAACCACCATTGGGCGTGGTTTTTAGTATTGATGAAGGGAAGCGGATCGTCACGATTACGAAGTACATCTATTTGGGGTGACCCCGGAGTTCCTATCCCCATGCCCCGCGTCTTCATCAGCGACAAACTCGAACCCACCGGCCTCGACCTCCTCAAGGAAGCCGGCCTCGAACTGGACAACCGCCCCGGCCTCGCCGGCGACGCCTTGCAAGAAGCGCTGCAAAACGCTGACGGCATGGTCGTCCGCAGCGGCACACGCGTCACCGCCGAGTTGCTGCAGCATCCCGGCAAGCTCAAGGCTATTGTCAGGGCTGGCGTGGGCGTCGATAACATCGATGTGGCCGCCGCCACCCGTCGGGGCATCCTGGTCATGAACACGCCCGGCGGCAACACCATCTCGACGGCAGAGCACACCGTCGCCATGATGATGTCCCTGGCACGTCACATTCCGTTTGCTGCAGCCAGTCTCCAAGGCGGCAAATGGGAACGCGGCAAATTCGTCGGCATGCAGCTTGCCGGCAAAACGCTCGGCGTTGTCGGCCTGGGCCGTGTCGGCCGCGAAGTTGCCCGCCGCGCGGTTGGGCTGGACATGAAGGTCGTCGGTTTCGATCCCTTCCTTGCGCCCGATCGCGCGGCTCAGCTGGGCATCGAAAGCTCCGCCGATCTAGACCAACTGTTGCCGCGCTGCGATTTCCTCACGGTTCACACGCCCGGCGGCCCGGAGAATATGAACCTGATTGACGCTCGCCGCCTGGCCCTGATGAAACGTGGAGCCCGCATCATCAACTGCGCCCGCGGCGGCATCATCAACGAAGACGCCTTGGCCGAGGCCCTGAAATCGGGCCAAATCGCAGGGGCCGCAATTGATGTCTTCGTCGCCGAGCCGCCGCCGGCCGATCATCCGCTGACCAAACTCCCCAACGTCGTCGTAACCCCCCACCTGGGCGCCTCGACACTCGAAGCCCAGGACGCCGTTGCCCAGGAAGCAGCCCAACTCCTGATCGGTTTCCTCCAGCGCGGCGAAGTGCAATTTGCAGTCAACATGGCCGCCGTGGATCGCACCGAACTGGAAGAGCTGCGGCTCTACGTCGACATGGCCCGCCGCCTGGGTTTGTTGCACGCCCAGATGGACCAGGGCACCATCCACCGCGCCGAGCTGAGCTATCGTGGCGAAGTCGCCCGCCGCAGCACCAAACTCATCACCGCCGCCTTCACCGCCGGCCTGTTGGAATCACGGCTCGACCAGGATGTCAACATCGTCAATGCCGAGCTATTGGCCCGTGAACGCGGCATCGACATCGTCGAGCAACTCAGCCCCAAAAAGGGCGATTTCAGCACGCTCATCAGCACCGAAGTCCACACCGCCAAGAAAAGCTACATCGCCGCCGGCACGCTCTTCGGCAACCAATACCTGCGGCTCGTGCAACTCGGCCCGTTCCATCTCGACGCCTACATGGACGGCAACATGGTGATCTTCACCCACCGCGACGTGCCTGGCCTGATTGGCTTCATCGGCACCATCTTCGGCAAGCATTCGGTGAACATCGCACAGATGACAGTAGGCCGGCAGTTGCCGGGCGGCGACGCAATCGCGGTGCTGAACCTCGACAGCCCACCGGCGGAGGAGGCCCTCAAGGAGGTGAGAGCGCATCCCCAGATCAGCAGCTTGAGCGTGGTAAAATTGCCGAAGGCGGGGGAGATGCCGGGGTGGTTTGGGTGAGCCCCCATGAACGTCCACTACGTGCCACTGTTGCAAATCCAGCGCGATCTTTACCGCCTACCGCGAACTCAAGACCGCTTCCGCCGTTACCTGGGCACGCTTAGCCCGGATGGCAACACCGTCGAAATGCCGCCGCTGGTGTTCATGAACCCCATGGCCAAAGATCACGTGGCCGCTTTGCTGGATTCCATGCTGGCTTTGAATGCCGATGCCATTGCCAGCCGCGCCGTGGACGAAGCCTGCGCTCAGACGACCGATGCCGCCGGCGATTTCAAAATCGGCCTGGTGATTGCCGACGATTTGCTGGGAGGTTGGACCAACCGCTATGATGGTGAGTTCAACATCCGCTTCGGATCCGCACCCGTGAACCCCACCACGCCGCGGCCGAAATGGCTCAAAGATTACTGGCTCACCGCCGTCTGCTGGAGCAGCGAATCGGTCACCGAGCAATCTATTCGAGAAGCGATCCAGACCGCCGTCCACCGCCAGGCCTACGTGCAGCATCATGGCCCTGCCCGAACACTCCGCGACAAACTAAGGCAAGAAGGCCAAGTCCTCCAGGCGGCAGGTTGCACTGGTCCCTGGTTCGACGACGAAGAAATCGCCTACACCCGCGAAGTGCTGACCCCTTTTCTCGACGCAGACGACAAACGCACCACCATC
>DASRAT010000943.1:0-2692 GCA_035638015.1 Gemmataceae bacterium
GTTTCGACCAGATGGGTTGGGGGCGATTGTCAATAGTTCGCGTGGCATTACCGCCTGTTTTTCCCCGAACGAGCCACATTGGGAAGCGGCGGTTGAAGCTGCGACCAAAACGGCAATCACGCAGCTAAGCAGGACAACGACTGGTTAGCCGCTTCACCCGAGGCCGCGTCGTGGTCGAGACAAAACGGCTTATCAAGGCTCCTGACGACTTCAAATCGGCGTTTCCGAATCTCAACTTTCGGAACCGTCGAACGATCGTCACTACTGGCGAGCGAGTGGTTCTTGTCGACCCTACATACATTGCCGATGTTTATAACGCCACTGACGAAATAGCCTCGTTTTTGCGCGACCAAGGCTTGATACTGATGGACTTCGGAGGAGACACTGCTGTGCCTGTTTGGTGGAAACCGCCTTTTTTGGTAATGCCAATTTCGATGCATTTGTCTGAAGACGACTTGAAGCCACCCAAGGGTGCAAAGGTGTTGACGGAGGAGATTGGATGTGATTCGGGGTCATTTGTCTTTCTCCCGTTTTCATCGACGGTTCCTTCCTCCGTAAGGAACAAGGTGGAGGAAGTGCTGCAAAAGGCGAATGCTGTTTCAATGCGGTTGCCTGCGGGTCGATGGACAGCTTACTATGAGCAGTTTGAGCCGCCTCAAAAGAATATGGTGGGGCTTTACCGAAATATCGTGTTGAAACATACTCCTTTTGGCGGTGTCGTGGCACAGCGCAAGGGCGGAGGCCGCGGTTAACAAAGCGTTGCACTTGACCAGGCCAGCATCATGGTTTCCCGAGACATCGATTTCCATGCATTCGACCCGGGTTGGCATGGCGTTTCGCACCAATGCCAAGTTACAATAACGCAATGACAATCCCAACAATGTTGCAAATTCAAACCCATGAGCACTTCGCAGCAAACGCTACAGACCATTGAACGCTTGGCCGATTTGCCGGCCAATTGGGACACTTATGGAAGCCCCGCCATTTGTCCCGCGGCCTTGCAAGCGGCGGCGCGATTGGTTGCGGCCATCGAGTGCGACGATTTACCAGCGCCTCACGTCAACCCTGTGGCGGGCGGCGGCATCGGCTTCACCTGGAGCAACGACAGCCGTGAGTTGCTCGTGGAAGTTCTGCCCAACGGATCGGCAGAGTATTTGACGGTTGAATCGAACCCTCGAACGGGAGAATCGCAAGAACAAGAGGGCCAACTTGCGGCCGATTTCACGCATTTGCAAGTCTTGGCGGCCTGGTTGTGTAATGCGGGAGGCCACCGCTAAAAATGATGCCCACTCGTGTTGACGATCCGTCCATCGGTGATCACGAAGTTTTATGGCGCCGAATTCATCCACACCAAATCATCCAGGAACCGGACGGCACGTGGCGGCCGGGATCATTTGCATTCATAGATAACACCGCGGCGCATGAACTTTCCGTGCATATCGCGGCGTTGAGCACTCCCACGCTGGCACTCCAGGGTTATGTCGATCAAAGCCTTGTTGCAATTGTTGCCGGTTCGGCCAGGTCTTTGGGATACGCAATTGTCCGCGATCCAACTCCCGATGACCCGTCTCACGCGGTGATTTGTCCCTCGCCCAACAAAAGCCACGCCCGCATTTTGGCGAAAAGCGCGACCTGGGTTGTGCTTCGCACGCCGACAAAGCCATGACTCAAATGGTGGCACTTTCCGGTGTGAGGTTGCGCGTCGAGAAGTATGCCATGCCAATGCCCCGTCCATTCTGCTATAAGAACCTTCGGGGAATTCTCGCCCGGAGACATCGCGCATGGCCACCGAACCGAACGATACGATTTTGATTGTTGACGACGAAGAGCCGGTCCGCAAGACCTTTCGGGAATGGCTCACCGGCGCAAATCTTGGTTGCCGCATCGTCAGCGCTCCGGATGCGGAGACGGCCCTCAAACTGGCCAATGAGCATGTCATCGATCTTGCCATTCTCGATTGGGCATTGGGCGCCGGCGATGACGGCCTGCAATTGCTCCAGGACCTTTCCGAGTTCAATCCCGACATTGTCGCCATCATGATTACCGGTTTCGCCAACAAGGCGACGCCGCTTGATGCCATGCGCATGGGTGTTCGCGATTATCTTGACAAGAATCAGGACCTCAATCGCGATTCGTTTTTGCACGCGGTACGCCGGCAACTGGAGCGGTTGCGGCCGATCAAGCGTGAGCGTGTGTTGCATCAGAGTCTCAAGGCGTTTCGGGAGGCGGTCGAGAAGATTGTGCCGCTGGTGCAATCGACGGCGGCGCTCAATGATCCGGTGCCGTTGCCGGAGGCGGTGGGCGGTTTGCTGCAGTTTTTGCAACAGGTCACGCACGCCGGCGATGCGGTGCTTTTGGTGCGGCATTATCAGGCGGGTCCGCCGGCGGCAGAGCGCTGCGTCGCTTATGGCCAACGCGGACAACGTCTGGAAACGCCGCTGGCGCCGTTTGCCAGGTCGATTGCGGGCAGCGTCATTAGCATGCAAGCGCCCTGTTTGCTGCGCGATCTGGAACGCAACGCGGGCGGCACGGTCGAGCTGCAGCCGTTCGAGCGTGGCAAACAATCGCTGCTGGCGGCCCCGCTGGCGGTGGCGGCCAATGTCCAGGCGGTGATCGAGCTTTTCGACAAACGCCAGGGGGCCGACTTCAGCGCGGACGATCAGCATTTATTGCAAGCGGCCGCGGCTTTTGG
>DASRAT010000944.1:0-4328 GCA_035638015.1 Gemmataceae bacterium
CCGCCGGCGGCCTTGACCCTGACGTGCGGCGGCGAGTGCCGCCGCATCAAGCGCAGATCCTCGTCCAACGCCCCGGTGGCGCCGTAGCCCGTCGATGTCTTGACAAAATCGGCCCGCACTTCGCCGCAGATGCGGCAAAGCTGAATCTTGTGTTCGTCCTGAAGGAAGCAGTTTTCAAAGATGACCTTCACCAACGCCCCACGGCGATGGGCCGCCTCGACGACGGCCGCGATGTCCTTGGAAACAAAGTCCCAGTCCTTGCTCAGCACTTTGCCAATGTTCACCACCATGTCCAATTCGCGGGCGCCATCGTCCATCGCCTTCTCGGACTCGGCAACTTTGATCGCTGTTACATGGCCCCCGTGCGGAAAGCCAATCGTCGTCCCCACGGCCACGGTTGAACCGTTCAAAATCGCAGCGGCCAGCTTGACCCCATAAGGCTTGATGCACACCGAAGCCACGTCGTAATCCAATGCCAATCGGCAGCCTGCCTCCATCTCGGCGTCAGTCAGCGTTTGCTGTAACAGCGAATGATCGAGCATTTTGGCGATGTTGGCGACAGTGAAATCAACCACGACGACCTCGTATTGGGGAAAGTAGGACGGCCTTCCCAGGCCGTCCATTTCTGCAAGGACGGCCTGGGAAGGCCGTCCTACGAAATCCCCGTTTATCTTATGCTGTTTGCCAGGCTTGCCGACCTCCATCCGAAATTCACCTTGTCAAGAATCCATCGCACGTTATAAGCGCCGCCAGCTGCAAAATCCGCACACAACTTGTTCCGGGAACGATTGCCACCGTCAGTGCGGATAACGCCGCGGTGAACTTGAGCCGAAAAGGAGATGAGAGGCGCCCGCTTGCGCCCGTCTCAATGCTGGGAGAGGAGGCTGCTTATGCGACCTTTGTACATCATCGGCGGTTCCATCGCTGTGCTCGCCATCGCCGGCGTGTTGGCGTGGACTCGCTTCGCGCCCGCCCAGGTGCCGGCCCCTTCGCAACCCCTGGGACCGGGTGAAGACATGACCATCACCGCGCCCGAGGTGGAAGTCCGCAGCGGCCCCAGCAACAGTTTTTACGCGACCAGCAAATTGCGGGCAGGCGACAAGGTGAAGGTGTATGCCAAGCACGAAAAAGCCACCGCCGGCTGGTTGGTGATTGAGCCGCCGGCCGGTTCGCGGAGCTGGATCAACGCCGCATATGTGAAGCGCAGCCAGGATAATCCCAGCCAGGGATATGTGGTGACCGATCCGGACCGCCCGGTGCCGGTCAAGCCGGCCAGCAGCATTAGCGACAAAGAGCCGGATGTGGAAACCGTCAAAATACAACGCGGCACGCTGGTGGTGGTCCTCGGCAAAGAGATGTTTGGCGGCAACGCCGCCTGGCTGCCGATTCAGCCGCCGGCCGGTGATGTGCGTTTCATCCCGGACAGCGCGGTCGCCAAAAATCAACCGCTGCAGCCCACGCCAAACCCTGGCGCAACGGGCTTCGTAGCGCCCCCCGGCGGCGATCAATCGATCGCGGCCCAGGCGGAAGCAAAACGGCAAGAGTTCATTCAGTCCTGCCGAATGGTCCTGGTGCAATCCTCTGATCCAGCGGCCAAGGCGCAGGCCCAGGCTTTTTTGACGGCACTGGAGAAAGCGCCCATACCACAAGGCGCGATACAGCAGCCCGGTTTTCCCAATTACAACGCATCCACTGCCCCCGGTGTGAACATTGGCGGCGGCGTCACGCCTGGCCAAACCACCGGCGGCAACACGGCCCTTTACAACGCGACGAACGTTTCCAGCGACGCCACGTGGACCAAATGGGGCACATTGCGCAAGACCACCTACCAGAAAGACGGCCTGCCGATGTATCGCCTGGACGACGAAAAGGGCGCACCGATCGGTTATGCGTTGGCCGCTGCCGGCCTGACGCTGGAACCTTATGTCGGGAAGGTTGTCTGCCTTTACGGCCCCACGGCCTACCGCAGCGACGACGCCGCTCTGCGCGTCAACTACACGATTGTCAGGCAACTGTCATTGGCGGACCGGTAACAAAGGCGAATCACGAAAAAACGAAAGACGAAAACACGAAAAAGAGGTTTTTTTCGTGTTTTCGTCTTTCGTTTTTTCGTGATTCGCTTTTAATGGTTCAAAATGAACTCATTGCTGTTCAGCATCGCCCAGTACAAATCCTGGCAATACGTGCGGAAAAAGTTATAGTCGATCAATGCCGGCCCGCCGAGCTTCATGCGTTCGGGGTCGAGCATTCGCGCCAGCTCCTTGGCGGTCGGCGGCCGGTTCAAGCCAGCAATGAACAACTCCTTTACCATGGCTTCCTGGGTGGCCCGCGGAATCGCTCCGCGGAGGGTCGAGATCTTCTTGAGCGTGTTGGTCACCAGGCCGCCCGTGTTGTCCATGATGGCGTTGTTGATCTCTTGGCCGTTCATCATCAACAAGGCCTGCACGACGGTGCCGTTGAAGTTTCCTTCGTTGCCCTCGTCGTCGCCGAAGTTGACGACCAATTTATTGAGCCAGTTCTCGCGCAGCTTCTTTTTGGCGTCACGGTTTTGGCCGTCTTTGGCGTCGGTGGCCGTCATCAAGGAATCGAAGAGTTGCTCGGGCGTCATGGCCTTGAGCAACATCCTGCTGAAAAACGGCTCGGCGTCTTGCTTGTTGTTGGTTTTGTTGGACTGACTTTCGAGGCCATAGGCCTTGCTGTTGCAGATCCAGCGGATCAGCTCGCGCGGGTTGTGGTTGTACTTGGCGGCCCAGTCCTTGGAGAGTGTTTCCAGCAGGACGGGATGCGAAGGCGGGCTGTGGTCGCCGAAATCGTCCACGTCCTTGGTGAAGCCGCGGCCGAAGAAATGGCCCCACATGCGGTTGACGAACGCCTTGGCGAAATAGGGGCTGGTGACGATCTTCTTGGCCAATTCCTGGCGCCGTGTGCCTTCCAGCTTGGCGGGCATTTTGGTGCCGTCAAGGAAGGCCGCCTTGGTGTACTCGACCAGACCGCTACGGCGTTCGTAAGGCACCAGGCCCTTGGCATTGAAGGTCGGATTGTCCTTTAGCTCATACTGGTTATCGTCGGCGTTCTTTTTGTTCTTGGGCATGCCCGGCCTGATCGGTGCGTCAACCTGTCGCAGGTAAGCATTGATTGACCAGAAGTGCTCCTGACGCCATTCGTCGTTGAAAGGGTGGTCGTGGCACTGCGTGCACTGGGTGCGCAGCCCCAGGAAAAGCCGGGTGATGCGCGAGGTGACGGGGACCATGTCCCACTGGCCGTTGACAGTGGGATTGCCCGGCAACTTTTCGCCTAAGTGGGTCAGGATAAAATTGACGGCCGGAGCGTCACCGTCGCCGTTGGTCTTGCCGGTGGCCGAAATCAAGCTGGTGGCCATTTTGGACCAGTCGGCATTTTTCTTGTCGAATTCATCGGTGAGCCAGACTTGCATTTGCTCGTGATGGAGCTTGAGGCTGGTTCGCGTCATGAGCAGATTGGTGAAGATGTTGGCGAAGTTGTTGGCGTATTCCTCGCTTTTGAGCAGCTTTTCAATGAGCATGCCGCGGCGCTGATCGGCCGGCCAGGCCATGAATTCCTTGATCTCGGCCGGCTTGGCGATGCGGCCGATGATGTCGAGCGACACGCGGCGAATGAACTCGTAATCAGTCGAGCGCTTGGCCGGCTCGATTTTGTTTTCTTGCCATTTCTTTTCGAGTTCGGTGTTGATCAATTTGACGTGATCGACGCTGCCGGCGATGATGACATCGGGTTTGCCCTTGATTTCAATGCCCGTTTTGGGGTCGATTTTCTGATCGCCCTTTTTGGGATCAGGCTGGGGGTCGGCCTTTTTGACCTGGGCATCCACTTGTCGTTGGGCCAGCGGTCCCGCCAACATTCCGCACAAAAACATGAGGCCGACGCCCACAAAGAGGCTGCGCCGTCGCGATGACTCGAACATTTGTCTATTCTCCCGAGGGGCGATCAACCGGCAGAGATGAATACCAGTGTACCGAAAAGCGCCTGCGGGCACAATTCGGTTAGCGCGTGTGTCTGCCAATGAGACGCAAGCCCAGGGGCGAGAGTTCCACGGCCCCAGCGTGTAGAATAACGGTAAAGCCCCTGGAGTGGACGTATGATGACGCCCATCGAGATCGAACGGTTGCAGAAAAACGTGCGTGAGTCCACAACCCAAGACCTGCTGGACCGCGTGACCGTTTACCGCGACGGCATGGAGCCGGTGGCGCTGCGGGTGATCGAGGGGGAATTGCGCGGCCGCGGCGTGAGTTGGGACGACATCGAAAAGCACGGCAGCGGCGCCCGCGAGGTAACTCTCATGGACAACCAAG
>DASRAT010000945.1:0-2529 GCA_035638015.1 Gemmataceae bacterium
CGCACCGGGCGGCACGCATGCCAATTGGAAGTTTCTGGCGGATTGGGTGACTTTTGCCGCTGGATTGACGAAGGAGGATCAACTACTGTTGTGCGACGCTCAGACATCGGGCGGGTTGTTGGCCAGTGTGGCGGTCGCGGATGTTGCCAAAGTGGTTGGAGCGCTGCAGAAAAGCGGCACGCTGGCGGCCGCCGTCATTGGCCGGATCGACGCGGCGTCACCAGGCCGCATCTCAGCGCTGATGGCCAAGCCAGCCCATTAAGGTTCAAGCCAACGTGGCAAACATGCAACTTACCCTTATCCCTCTCCAACAAACCCTCGCCGTATGCAAGTTGGAGTTTGGTGCATCATTGCCATCCTGGGCAGTCGCTGGTTGGTTTTCGATCACTCGAACAAACGATGAACTTTCCATTGTTTGCCCGCAAGAAGCGGTCCCCGCGAACGTGACCTGCCAGCGTGGCTGGCGCGGCTTGCGCGTGGCGGGAACGATGCCGTTTTCGATGGTGGGCGTGCTCGCATCCCTGGCGGTTCTCTTGGCCGAGGCGGGCATTAGTTTGTTCGCTTTGTCAACGTTTGACACGGATTACGTGCTGGTGCAAGACCAGGATTTTGGCAAAGCGCTCGACGCCTTGCGGCGACACGGCCATACCATCATCGCTTGACGGCCAAAATCGCATCCAGCGGCGATGATGTTCGCCGGCCTTCCACTTCGGCGAAACCCACTTTATTCAGCAAAACCTTGTATTCCGCCAAGGTCCGCTCCTTGCCTTCGGTGCAGACCAGCATGTTCAAGGATTGCATGAGCGCCCACATCGGCGTGGCTTTGCCTTCATCAAGCATTTTCTCGGCGATCAACAGTGCTCCGCCCGCAGGCAGCGCGGCATGGACCTTGCCGAGAAGCGTCAGGATCTTTTCTTCGGTCCAATCGTGCAGGATGCGGCCTACCGCATAGAGGTCAGCCTGCGGCAGCGCGTCGGTGAAGAAATCGCCCGCTTGAACGCTGACACGGCCGGCAACTGAAGTGGCTGCAATCATCTCCCTGGCCAATGGCGCCGCCGCCGGCAAGTCGAACACCACGGCTTGCAGCGACGGATAACGCTGGCATGCCGCGACCGCCAAATGGCCAGTCGCTCCACCCAGATCGACGATGCGGCGAAAGCGGCTCAGGTCGAAAGCGGCCGCCACGAGCGGAGAGGAAATGAGGCCATAGCCGTGCATGCCGAGCAAAAACTCGCGCTTGGCATCCTCGTTGTGGAAAAAATTTGCAAAGATGGGGCCGTCCCAACCAAACGTTTGCTTCCACTGATGGCCGCCCTCGCGGACCGCGCCTTCAAGGTTGCCCCAAAGTTTCCACAGTATGTCGTTGGAATAAACGAGATAGCCAGTGAGACGGTTCGGACTGTTGCGGCAAAGGTAGGCAGCCGCCGCGGCAGCGTTGGCGTATTGCATTCCTTCCCGTTGCAGTAATCCCAGGCCGACACATGCGTCCAACAGCCGGCCAAGAGCGTCCGCGTTTGCATTCAATTCGGCTGCCAACGTCTCAACGGCTTTGGGTTTGTCCGCCAGGCTATCGAACACGCCAAGTGAAACGGCGGCAAACATCGTCTTCGAGCGGCGAAACGCTTCCATCAAATCAAGAACTACCGCCGGGTCGGCAACCTCATTGGTCATCATGGTTCTCCGTTTTCGTTCATCCAAAATTGACAAACCGCTACCTCAAGGCAAAATTGCAAACACCCTCGCCGGGAATCCCGAACCTTTCTTGGGCTTCGGAAATGACACCACCACCAAGGCCCCAAACTCCGGCACCTGGTCCAGGTTGGCCAAAAGCTCGATCTGATAATGGTTCGTTTTAAGGATATAGGTTTCCAGTGCGAAATCGCCCTTGCTGGCGGCGACTCCCGGATCGGTGTCGGTCGTCTCGTGACCGGAGGCGGTGATCTTCCGCTTTTCATAAAGGTATTGCAGCACTTCCATGCTCCAGCCTGGATAGTGGGCCACTTTCTTGTCATCTCCGTTGCGCATCTTGGCCGCGTCGGGCCAGCGTTTGGCCCAATCAGTGCGCATGGCGACAAACGCTCCCTCGGGAATGGCGCCGTGTTTCTTCTCCCATTGTTCCACATCTTTCATGGTGAGAATATAATCCGCGTTCTTCGCAGCCGCATCGTGAACATCGAGGACCACCAGCGGCAGCAGCATTTCCTTGACATCGATCTCGTCCACGGTCCTGAGGCCCTTGGCGAAATGAGCCGGCGGATCGACGTGCGTGCCCCATTGGCCGACAATCGTGTAACGCTGTGCAAAGAAGCCGGATCCCTGGCTGCCGACGCCTTCGTCGTAGTAGTACAGGGTCTCGCGCTTTTCGTCGGGGAAACCGGGCCAGTGGGGAATCCCTGGCCCAAAGGCGTGAGTCAAATCCACAAAACGCTTGGTTTTCAGGATGGCATAAATGTCCAGAAGCGACTGCTGCTTGGGCGGCGGCTGTGAAAAGGTCCATGACTGGGCGGCCAGGACGATGCCAAGCACCAG
>DASRAT010000946.1:0-4081 GCA_035638015.1 Gemmataceae bacterium
TGATCGGCCTCGGCGTTGCCGCGTCGCTCGCCGGCGCTTGCCTGGAACTCTTCGGTGCCGTCACCAGTTTTGACCATGTCGCTCATTACGCCGAATCGGCGGCGGGCATTGTCATATTGACGCTGCTCGGCCAGGTGCTGGAAATTCGAGCACGCGAACGGACATCATCGGCCATTCGCACCTTGATGGGATTGGCCCCCAACACAGCCCGGTTGCGCCTCCCCGATGGTCGCGAGGAAGATGTGCCGTTGGAACTGGTGCAGCCGGGTGACATCCTGCGGGTGCGGCCTGGCGAGAAGGTGCCGGTGGACGGCTTGGTGACCGAGGGCCGCAGCGACGTCGACGAGTCGATGCTGACCGGTGAACCGATGCCGGCTGCCAAGGAGGCGGGAGACAAGGTGATTGGCGCGACGGTCAACGGCAGCGGCACGTTTTTGATGAGGGCCGAACGCGTTGCCAATGACACCGTACTGGCACAAATCGTGCGCCTGGTGGGTGAAGCCCAGCGCAGCCGGGCGCCCGTGCAGCAACTTGTGGACAAGGTGGCTCGTTACTTTGTCCCGGCCGTGATCCTGGCGAGCATACTAACTTTTGGCGCATGGCTGAGTGTCACACATGACCTCACGCTGGCATTGACGAATGCCATCAGTGTGGTCGTCATTGCCTGCCCGTGCGCGCTGGGTTTGGCGACGCCGATGGCCTTGATGGTTGGCATAGGCAGGGCGGCGCGGGGCGGCATTCTGATTCGCAATGCGGAATCGCTTGAGACATTGGCCAAAGCCGACACTCTAGTTGTCGACAAAACCGGCACGTTGACGATCGGCAAGCCGACGGTTGAATCGGTCCAACCAGCAGACGAATTCACCGCTGATGATTTGCTGCGCCTGGCCGCCAGTGTGGAGCGCGGCAGCGAGCATCCGCTGGCCGCAGCGGTTGTGCGAGCTGCCCAGGCCAAGAGATTGCCGCTCAGTGAAGTGCGCGATTTCAAAAGCACAGCGGGAAAAGGCGTGTCCGGCGTGGTGGATGAAAAGTCGGTCTTAGCGGGCACAGCCTTGTTTCTCGCCGAAAACAGTGTCACCGCTGACGGCAACGGCATTTTGGTTGCCATTGACGGCAAGTTCGCCGGCGCCATTGGCGTGGCCGATGTGATCCGGCCAACGACCGCGGATGCGATCCGCCGCTTACATGCTGACGGTATGCGCATCGTCATGGCGACCGGCGACCGGCGCACCGCTGCAGAGCAAATCGCCAAGCAACTCGGCATCGACGAGGTCCACGCCGAAGTGCTGCCACAAGATAAATTGGCCATTGTGCTGCGCCTTCAAGGCGAAGGCCGTATCGTGGCCATGGCCGGTGACGGCATCAACGACGCCCCCGCCTTGGCGGCAGCAAACATCGGCATTGCTCTGGCTACCGGCACCGATGTGGCCATGGAAAGCGCCGGCATCACGCTGATGCGCGGCGATTTGCATGGCATCGCCGAAGCTCGCAGCGTCAGCCGGTTGACATTACGGACCATCCGCCAAAACCTGTTGTTGGCTTTTGGCTACAATGTCGTCAGTATTCCCGCGGCGGCGCTGGGGCTGCTCAATCCGATGTGGGCAGCGGCGGCGATGAGCCTCAGTTCGCTGTCGGTCGTTGGGAATTCATTGCGGCTGATGGCATTACGCAAAACATCTGAAAGGCCATGAATCATGCGAATCGCGATATTGGTTGGATTGGCGGCGCTGGCGATCTCCACAGGGGATAACGGCGTCAAAACGATTGACATAAAAGGATTGAAGCTCGCCAATGACGAGGGAGCTTTCAACGCCAAGCCTATGGTCATTGCCAATGCCGATGAATTGGCCAAGGCCATCAGCGATCAAGAAACACGCGCCAAGATTGCGGCCCAGGTCGATTTCACCAAGGAAAAATTGGTGTATTTCAAGTGGAGCGGTTCCGGCGGGGACAAGGTGAGTTTCACAACCGCCAAAGCCGCGAATAGTGTGGATGTGACGGTCACCTACCAGGGCGGCTTGACCCGCGATTTGCGGCCGCATCACTATTTGTTGGTGATGCCTACCAATGCCAAATGGACCGTCAGCACTAAGAAATAGTCCCAGATCGCCTAAACAACGACGAGCGGCGGGGTTTATCCCCGCCGGGACAAGCCCGGCGGCTCGTCTACCATTTTTCTTTCAACGCTTGATCTTTTCTCGCTCATTCAAATAGGCCGCCACGGCCTCTTGCCACGGCCGCAACTCGGCTTGACATTTCAATACGCTGTAGGCCGGCCGCCGCGCCGCGGCTTTCCATTGATTGCTGCCAATCGGCTGCAAATCCGCTTTGATGCCCTTCAGCTCCAAAGCCGTGCGCGCCAGCTCGAACCACGAGCAAGAACCGGCATTGGTCAAGTGATGCAGGCCAAACTGCTCCGTTTTGATTAGCTGCACCGCGGCCTCCGCGATGTCCACCGTGTAACTCGGCGTGCACTCCTGATCGCCGACGACCCGCAGTGGTTTGCCTTCGCTCGCCACACGCAGCATCGTCTCGACAAAATTGCCGCCCTTGCCGCCTGAGCCCCAAACGCCGTAAAGGCCACAGGTGCGTATCACGAAATGCCGCGGCACCGTCGCGCGCACGACATACTCGCCCGCCAGCTTGCTCAAACCGTAGACGCTAATCGGCCCAGGCGCCTCCCCGGGGCCAAACGGCGTTCGGCGTGTCGCATCCAAACCAAACACATAATCAGTGCTGAAATGCACCAACGTGCAATCCAGATCGCGGCAAACCTCGGCGAGTGCCTTGACGCCCCAGCCATTGGCCGCCATCGCCGCTTCCGGTTCGCTTTCGGCGCGATCCACGAAGTTGTAAGCCGCACAGTTGACGACCACGTCGGGCCGCAGCGCCGTCAGGGTTTCGCGCAGCGTATGCGGCTTGGTCAGGTCGGCCTGAGCGCGCGTCAGCGGCGTGACATCTCCACCAAGGCGTGGGCAAAGATCGCGTCCCAGCTGGCCTGCCGCTCCTAGAACCGCATATTTCATGGTGCCCACTGCCTTTCTTGAACCAGATTGTTGCAATTCGCTAAACCAATAGATACGGTGAAGGCGCAGTCGTTTCTCATTTTAGGAGCTTACACCCATGGCACGACTCTGGGCATTCGCATTGTTGGCGGTGGTGGCCGCGACCGCCAACATCACTGGGGCCGCCGGCGATCAGGGCGACAAAACCGACAAGGGCAAGGACAAACCCTTCAAGGTCGAAGGCACGATCAGCAAGAAGGACCCCATTGACAAGAAGCTCAACACCAATTGTCAAATTCACAAATACAAGATGGTGGCCGGCGCGACCTACACGATTCGCATGACCAGCACCGATATGGACTCCTATTTGCAATTGCAAGACACCAATGGCAAGGAGCTGGCGTGGAATGACGACGAGGATTATGCCAAAAGTGTTTTTGACGCCAAGATCGTTTTCAAATGCGACAAAGACGGAGAATACAAAATCATATGTTCGGCATTTCCCGGGCCGATCGACAAGAAGCTCAAGCTCGTGGGCAAATACACGCTGACCATCACCCAGACCGGCCCCGAAAAGTCAAAAAAACCCGCGGCCCATGCGGACATGTACGGCAAACCCGCTCCGGAAATCGTGGCCCAGTTTGCCCTCAACGGCGACGCCAAGAAGCTGTCGGCGCTCAAAGGCAAGGTGGTGGTGCTCGACTTTTGGGCCATTTGGTGCACGCCGTGCCTGGCCACTTTACCGCATTTGCGTGATTGGTCCAAGGACTACAAGAAAGACGGTCTCGAGGTTGTCGGCGTGACGACCTATCACGAGATCTATGGATTCGACAAAAAATCAGGCAAATTCACCACGGCCGCCGACAAACTGAAACCCGCCGCGGAACAGGACGTGATCAAGGACTATGCCGAATTTCACAAGCTGAACTTCCAACAGTTGATGCTGTCCAAGGACGCCTGGGACAAGGCCCGTGAGCAATACCGCTTCGAGGGCATTCCAACGCTTGTGCTCATCGACCGCAAGGGCGCGGTGCGCATCGTCCACGAAGGCGTGCTGGAGGATGAGGCCAAGACTT
>DASRAT010000947.1:0-2266 GCA_035638015.1 Gemmataceae bacterium
GCCGACCACACGCTGGCGTTCATGGATTTTATCAAGAAACATTCGCCGAACGAGGATTACACTCAAGCCCACGAGCAATATCGCGGCTTTGTGACATTTCAGCGCACGCAAGGGGCCGCTGCGCTGGCCCTGGAACAGCACAATCCCGAGGCGGCCATCGATCAGGTCCGCGACGGACTCGCCCGGCTGAAAACGTTTTTCGCGTCGTTCGACGCCGAGGAACAAATGGAAGAAGACGGCATGGTACAACACTTGCGCAAAATCGAAAGCTCGCTCCGTGAGCAACACGGCATTTCGGCGACGCTCCAGGAGCAGCTCGACAAGGCAGTCGCCAACGAGGATTATGAGGAAGCGGCGAGATTGCGGGATGTGATGCGCAAGAAACAACTGTAATTGACAGTGCACAATTTGGCTGCTGGACAGGATTCCAATCCTATCCAATTATGCGGAAAAGAATTGGAATCCCTCCTTACGACAGCTGGTGATCGCGCACAGCCGTATAATGGTGAGTGGCGGGTGGCCAGCAAAACGTCAACCTTGGTGAATTGGCGAGGTGAGTGTGCTTGCTTAGCACTAATGTGTTGCACACGCCGTGCGGTTGCGGTAAACTCAATTAATCAACTTCAACAAGGATCGAATACGCGTCTTGTGGAACACGGTCGGCTTCACGCCCAGGAAGCGACTAACACGGCAGAGGCCGGATTGGTTGCGTTTTTTGGGGTCTCTTGAGGAGCACCCACATGCAACGGCATGCACGTCAGTTGGCATTTACATTGATTGAAGTTCTGGTGGTTATTGCCATCCTCGCGATCTTGCTGCTCTTGCTTTTGCCGGCGGTGCAGGGGGTGCGGATGGTGGCGGTGCGCGCCCAGTGCCAAAGCAATCTGAGGCAAATCGGTGTCGCTTGCCACGGCTACTACGAACAACACAAACGCTTTCCGCCGGGCATCGACGATCGTAGTGGGAGCATCGAGTTCATGGCCGCCAACCAGTGGTACGTCAGCTGGATGGCGCGATTGCTGCCGTTCGTCGATCAGAATCCGCTGGATCAAGGCGTTCCGTCGGAGTATCAACGGGTTTTCAGTCCATGGGGCATGTCCCAGGACGCGTATCAGGCGTTTTATAGTGCCGAGGGTTTACCCACCCCGGAGGGCGCCAATCTCCCGCATCAGGCCTTGGGCATACACCTGTCGATCTACCGATGCTCGGCCGAGACCCGCGAATTGGTGCTTAGTCCAGTGAACCTTGGCCCCTTTGAAGTCGCCATCGGCTTCACGAGTTTTTTGGGCAACAGCGGCACGCGTTGCGGGGCCAACGACGGCATGTTTTACAATTGCTCGGCGGTCAAAATGGACATGATCACTGACGGCGCCTCCAACACCTTGCTAGTGGGCGAGCGGCCGCCCAGCGCGGACCTGAACTATGGTTGGTGGTATGCCGGCGCAGGCTATTATGACTCCGAGTTTGGCCAGGTAGGCGTTGGCGACGTGATCCTGGGCGTCCGCGAAAAAGGCTACGCAACAGCGACGTGGAACATCGGCACGAGCTGCCCTGAGTCCAAGATTTATTTCCAACCCGGCAGGGTGGATGATCCTTGCGATCAGGTACATTATTGGAGCTTGCATCCAGGCGGCAGCAATTTCCTGTTCGCCGACGGCTCGGTGCGCTTTCTTAGCTACGACGCCGATTCTGTGCTGCCCGCCTTGGCGACTCGTGACGGCGGCGAGACGATTCCCGGATATGACTGAGAAAGCGGCGACCCCATGAATTATCGGTGGTGGTGGGTAAGTTGTTTGCTTTTGGCCCTGACGCTAGCGGCGGGCTGTAGCCAGGAACCCGAAAGCAAATCTACTTTCAAAGTCGATCTGACGTTGCGTGTTCCCACCAAGAAAGCAGATGGCAACTATCCGCCTTGACAGTTTATTTGGCAAAGCTAACCGCGGTGAAAGGGCCCAGCCCAAGGAATACCCGCATGCAACGGCAATCGAATCGCCTAGCGTTTACTCTGGTTGAGTTGCTGGTGGTCATTTTCGTTATCGCGGTTTTGATAGCGCTCTTGCTGCCAGCCGTGCAAAAAGCACGCCTGGTGGTGGCGCGAACCAGCTGCCAGAACAATCTCAAAAACATCGCTTTGGCCGCGCTGGCTTATGAGACCGAGCACAAAAGGCTGCCGCCGGGATATCTTGGGCCGATGCCTGACCTGGTAGACCCCAACTATGGCGGCCAGGGCTTGGGCGTATTGGCGCTGATCTTGCCCTTTATGGAG